>NZ_JASJOU010000020.1 GCF_030068605.1 Xanthocytophaga agilis | reverse complement strand
TTTCTATCTGACCTCTTTCTATCTGACCTCTTTCTATCTGACCTCTTTCTATCTGACCTCTTTCTATCTGACCTCTTTCTATCTGACCTCTTTCTATCTGACCTCTTTCTATCTGACCTCTTTCTATCTGACCTCTTTCCTTAGAGCTAGGTTTATCGTCTTTTGCCAGTAATGTATCTGTCTGAATATTCTTATTTTGTGAAACCAGATTTCCATTTCCAGATCCACTCAACCATATATAGGCACCAGTACTAATTAATAATAACAACAGAGCTAATAGTCCCCAACGCTTCCATTTTCCATTTCCATTGGAAGATCCATTGTCGAGTTTTTTTTCCATGCGCAGCCAGGCTTCCGGATCAAACGGAATATCTATCTCTTCAGCAGACTTTCTGAAGAGATCATCCAATTCATTATCGGGCATCTCATTCATACTTGTCATAGCCTCTCTGCTTTAACATATTTCTTAAGTGTTCTCTGGCACGAGCTAAATTGGATTTGGATGTTCCGATAGAAATATCCAGTTGCTCAGCTATCTCCTCGTGCGAGTAGCCGTCAATCACATACAGATTGAATACCATCCGGTAAGCCGGTGATAACAGTTGTACAAGTTTAATTAATTCTTCATGTTGTAACTCATCAACCACTGTTTCACTAACTGATGCGTTTTCTACTAACGTTACATCTTCGTGAAAATAATGTTTTACCTCCTGGCGATAAAAATCCAGGGCTGTATTGATCATAATGCGCCTCAGCCAACCTTTAAATGATTTTTCCGGATCGTATTTTTCTGTCTTGGTAAACACCTTCATGAAACCATCATTGAGTACTTCAATAGCTTCATCTTTTGTTCGTGTATACCGCATACACACACTCATAGCATACCCATAGAACTGCCGATATAGCAATTCCTGGCTCTTGCGGTTGCCATTGCGGCATCCCTGCAATAAAGCCTCCAGTTCAGTTAAGGTTGCGGAGTTGGCGATCATAATCGAATTCAGACACAGCACGGAAGATTTTCGCAAACGGTTGCGTCACTTTTTTATTTTTTTTCCAAGAAAAAGCACATATAAGTATAAGTCACTGTCTAACAAGCAATTAAATCATTTATTTTTTTATACTTTTTTTGCCAGAGATAGGCTTATCCCTAATTAGATAGATACCATTTGCAGCTATTGACAACATAAGTACTTCTCTACTACTATGACGGATAAGATTTTAATTCCAGTCAATCCGAAAACCAGCCCTGTTCGTTTGTGCCAATCATTGATACGTCATATCTGATCAGGTTCAATTTCTTTTCGATGAAGCATAGAACATAATCGACTATATTGGCATGCTAACTGATTAATTTACAGTATGTAGAAGAACATAGAAACAGGATAATTCTGAACTACCCCTTTCGCATTATATATTGATTTTTGTGGCGCAGAATGATACTTATATGTAGTTTCACTTTTCAGGTATTCAACTTTACATCAACACTTACCAAACCATTCATGTTATACCATTTGAAGTTACATTTACTGTTGATCACTTTATGGACCACCTTTTTTTCCAATGCACAAAGCTCCTCTACTCTTCCTGTTAAAACCTATGTTCTAAAACCAGAACGAGTCTTTGACGGCAAAGAAGTAAAGACTGGTTGGATAGTCCTTGTTCAGGGAAATAAGATCATTGCAGCAGGAAAGCCAGCAGATATACAACTACCAGCCAATGCGGAAACAATCAATTTGCCTGCTATGACTTTGCTACCCGGTCTGATTGAGGGACATTCCCATTTGTTTCTGCATCCTTATAATGAAACATCCTGGGATGATCAGGTACTGAAAGAATCTCACGCTGAACGTACAGCCAGAGCAGTAGTTCATGCAAATAAAACATTACTGGCAGGAATTACTACCGTTCGAGACTTGGGCACAGAAGGAGCTGAGTATGATGATGTAGGATTAAAACAGGCTATCGAGAAAGGTATAATTCCTGGTCCGAGAATGCTGGTAGCCGGACGCGCTATTGTGGCTACAGGTAGTTATGGTCCTAAAGGATTTGCTACTCATGTCCTAGTCCCCCAAGGAGCACAGGAAGCTTCAGGTGCTGAAGATCTGGTTCGGGTAGTACGTGAACAAATTGGTAAAGGAGCTGATATCGTCAAAGTCTATGCAGACTATCGCTGGGGTATGCGGGGTGAAGCAATGCCAACATTCACAGAAGCAGAACTACGACTGGCGGTAGAAACAGCGGCTAGTAGTGGTCGGGTTGTAGTGGCACATGCCAGTACAGCAGAAGGCATGCGTCGGGCTATACAGGCTGGTATCCGGACTATTGAACATGGAGATAACGGCAATCCTGAAATTTTTAAGTTGATGGCACAGAAAGATGTAGCCCTCTGTCCTACTCTGGCGGCCGGAGATGCTATTTTGCAATACAGAGGATGGAAAAAAGGAACAGATCCTGAACCAACTCGTATTCAGCAAAAAAAACAAAGCTTTAAACAAGCCATGGAAGCTAGAGTCACCATTGTGATGGGTGGTGATGTAGGTGTATTTAGTCATGGAGATAATGTTCGTGAAATGGAACTGATGGCTGAATATGGCATGAAACCACTGGATGTATTACGATCAGCGACATCGGTTAATGCACGCGTGTTTGAGTTGTCACATCTGGGAGCTATCCAACCTGAATTTCTGGCAGATCTGATTGCTGTAGAAGGTGATCCGACCAAAGATATGACCTCTCTTCGCAAAGTTACCTTTGTGATGAAAGATGGAATAATTTATAAGAAGCCTTAAAATTGTTTTATAGCCTGACAATTCCAAAACATCTTTTAAATTGCATCCATATTTTCAACGTTTGTGACTTTACGTCATGTATACCTCCTTAAAATCTATGTCTTTCAAAAAATCATTTCTTTTATTTTTTGTGCTATCCGTTTCGCTATCGGTTACAGCACAGGAAGTAAATACCCCAACTGACCTGACCGAGTGGGTAAATCCACTTATGGGTACGCAATCAACCTTTAATCTTTCCAATGGAAACACCTATCCATCTATTTCACTTCCTTGGGGTATGAACTGCTGGATGCCACAAACAGGAAAGATGGGTGATGGCTGGGCTTATACCTATACCTCTACTCATATACGAGGATTTAAACAAACCCACCAGCCTTCACCCTGGATCAATGACTATGGTCAGTTTTCCATAATGCCGGTAACAAAGCATGTCTTTGATGAAGAGAAACGCAGTAGCTGGTTCTCTCACAAATCAGAGATCGCCAAGCCTTATTATTATAGTGTGTATCTGGCAGACCATGACGTTACCACAGAGATCGTTCCTACTGAGCGAGCTGCGATGTTCCAGATGACATTCCCTTCATCAGATTCTTCATTTGTGATTATTGATGCATTTGACAAAGGTTCCTATATAAAGATTCTTCCCAATGAGAAGAAAATAATTGGTTACACAACCAAAAACAGTGGTGGAGTACCTGCCAATTTCAAAAATTACTTTGTATTGTATTTCGATACGCCTTTTACATCCAGCAATACCTGGCATGGAAAAACGCTTGCCAAAGATACTCTGGAATACAAAGCCAATCACGTAGGTGCCATGATTGGTTTTAAAACCAAAAAAGGTCAGAAGATTCGGGTCCGTGTAGCTTCTTCGTTTATCAGTCCAGAACAAGCAGAGCTTAACCTGCAACGTGAGTTAGGTAACGACGATTTTAATACGCTTCAACAGAAAGCGAAAGCTATCTGGAACCAACAACTTTCCCGTCTGGAAGTAGAAGGTGGTAGTCCTGAACAAGTTCGTACATTTTATTCTTGCCTGTACCGAATTATGTTGTTCCCTCGCAAGTTTCATGAAGTAGATGCACAGAACAAAACGGTTCACTATAGCCCTTACAACGGTCAGATTGCAGACGGCTACTTATATACAGACAATGGATTCTGGGATACTTTCCGTGCGGTATTCCCATTCTTTACACTGATGTATCCGGAACTAAACAGCCAGATTATGCAGGGGCTGGTTAATACCTATAAGGAAAGTGGCTGGTTGCCTGAATGGGCTAGTCCCGGACACCGTGATTGTATGATTGGTTCCAACTCAGCATCCCTTATTGCCGACTCTTATCTGAAAGGAATTCGTGGATATGATATCCAGACATTGTATGAGGCAGTTCTGAAAAACAGCGAACAGGAAGGGCCATTGTCATCTGTAGGAAGAAAAGGGGTTTCGTATTATAACAAGTTGGGCTATGTGCCTTATAATGTTGGCATTAATGAAAATGCAGCCCGTACACTGGAGTATGCCTACGCAGATTTTACCATTTCTCAGCTTGCTCAGGCGTTGCAGAAACCCAAAGCTGATGTGCAGAAGTTTACAAAACGTGCACAAAACTACCGCAACCTGTTTGATCCACAAACCAAGCTGATGCGTGGTAAAAATCAGGATGGTAAGTTTCAACAACCCTTCAATCCATTCAAATGGGGTGATGCATTTACAGAAGGCAACAGCTGGCACTATACATGGAGCGTGTTCCATGATGTACAAGGACTGATTGGGTTGATGGGTGGACAAAAAACATTTGTATCCATGCTAGACTCTGTATTTACTATGCCTCCTGTATTTGATGATAGCTACTATGGATTCCCAATCCATGAAATCCGGGAAATGCAAATTATGAACATGGGGCAATATGCACATGGTAACCAACCTATCCAGCACATGGTTTATCTGTACAACTATGCAGGTGCCGGTTGGAAAGCACAAAGCCGTTTGCGTGAAATAATGAACAAAATGTATAAACCAACTCCGGACGGCTATTGTGGTGATGAAGACAACGGTCAGACATCTGCCTGGTATGTATTCTCAGCGATGGGCTTCTATCCTGTTTGTCCGGGTACACAGGAGTATGTATTGGGAAGTCCATTGTTCCGCAAGGTAAGTATGCACCTGGAAAATGGAAAAACCTTTACTATTGAAGCACCTGGCAACAATGATAACAATGTATACATTCAAAATTGCCAGTTAAATGGACAGGAATATAATAACACATTTATCAAACACAGTGACATTCTGCAGGGTGGCACACTGAAGCTTGATATGTCTAATACTCCTAATCAACAAAGAGGAACTAAGCCAGAGCAACTTCCATTCTCCGTATCTGCCAAGAAATAAGTTCTTTCATAACTGAATCAATTATATATAACATTCTGTCGGGCATATTTAATTGCTTGGCAGAATGTTACTGTTTCTAACCTCATTATCCATATCCACTTTTAAATATCTATGAAACCACAGCCTAATGAGTATCCTCAAAGTGAGTATACCAGTCGTTACATCAATCTGGTTCCGGAAGATAATGCTATTGATATACTAAGACAGAAAGAAGTATGGCAATTGGTACATACTCTTTCGGAAGAAGAGAGCACTTATCGTTATGCAGAAGGCAAATGGAGTATAAAGGAAATGCTTGGACATATGATTGATACAGAACGTATTTTCACCTATCGTGTTCTATGTATAGCCCGGGGTGAAAAACAACCGTTGCCTGGATTTGATGAAAATTTGTATGCAGAAACAGCTCACTTTGACAGTCGTACCCTCGTTAGCCTACTGGCAGAATACTCCGCTGTCAGAGATGCTAACCTGTTTCTTTTTGACAATCTGGATGAAACTGCTCTTTTACAGATTGGCAATGCCAATGGCAAAGAACTTTCTGTACGTGCTATTCTCTATATGATCGCAGGCCATGAACGTCATCATATCAATATTTTAAAAGAACGTTATCTGAAAATACAGTAGATTTATCCAATACCTCACGCAACCAGAAAAGTATAGCACCCCTATTTATGCAAGTCTTTACCTCCATACACTCATTACGAGATTACCTGTTCCAGAACCGTCAGCAGAATAAAACCATAGGATTTGTACCCACTATGGGGGCACTACATGAAGGACATCTCTCTTTAATTAAACGTTGTAAAGAAGATAATGACTTGGCAGTGTGTAGTATTTATGTAAATCCTACTCAGTTTAACAATCCGGAAGATCTGAAAAAATACCCACGCACTCCGGAAGCGGATCAGCAACTCTTACAGGATGCAGGTTGTGACGTGCTTTTTATGCCAGCAGATACAGAAATGTATCCGGCACCTGTGAATCTCAAAATGGATTTTGGCAATCTGGAGACAGTACTGGAAGGTAAATTTCGTCCGGGACATTTCAATGGCGTGGGCATTGTTGTTTCCAAGTTATTTCATATGGTACAACCAGATGCGGCTTACTTTGGACAAAAAGATCTGCAGCAATGCCTGGTAATTCGCAGGCTGATTCAGGATTTATCGTTTCCTGTTCGGTTGCTTATATGCCCAACCATGCGTGAATCAGATGGATTGGCCATGTCATCCCGTAACAGAAGGCTTAGCTCTGCCCAACGTACAGTAGCTCCCCTATTGTATCAGGCGCTGGAAATGGCACATGCTATGCTGGATAACGATGGAACTATAGAACTTGCGAAGAAAACAGTAGCCCTTCATCTAACCAAGAGCGATGAAGTAGAACTGGAATATTTTGAAGTAGTGAATACGGATGATCTATCCTCATTTATAGAAGGCAAAGTACAGGCACCTTATGCACTTTGTATTGCAGCCTTTGTAGGAGGTGTACGACTTATTGATAACATTCTTGTAGAATAAGATCTCTTTCAAATCCGATTCATTTCTCTTTAAAGTCAGCAACAGGATTTTCTTAACTCGTTCGCTATTCATGATTTCACCTCTTATAAAAGCCTTTATATTTGATATGGATGGTACGTTGATTCACAACATGGAATACCATCAGTTAGCTTTTTTTGAATTTCTGAAAAGACATACTATATCTATAACAGAAGCCGAGTACGAGCAGAAAAATAAAGGGACTATTACTGAGATTATCCCACGTTTTTTTGGTGATCACCTATCTCATGAACAAATCACTGAATTAGGTGAGGAAAAAGAAACCCTTTACCGTGAAATGTATCGCCCCCACCTGAAACCCATTGAAGGTTTGATTGAGTTTCTGGAAGAAGCTAAAAACAAGGGTATACGCATTGCTCTTGCGACTATGGGAGATCAGAAAAATGTACAGTTCACGCTGGCAGGCTTGCGAATCCAGCACTATTTTGATGCTATTGTCAGTGGTGAAGAGGTAAAACAAGGTAAACCTCACCCTGAAGTATTTCAAAGTGCAGCAGCCAAATTGTCAGTATCTCCGGACCATTGTCTTGCCTTTGAAGATTCTGTTTCAGGAATTACCGCTGCACTAGCGGCCAATATGCAGGTAGTAGGCATTGCCACTACACATACTCCAGAAGAATTGCGCGCCTTATTTCAGCTTCCAACTATAATAAAAACCTATACAGAACTCCACTGGTAACTTTTCTTATTAAAAGATTGTTAGACACAGGATGGCAGGTAATTCCCGCATATAAATCCCGTCAGAGAAGCAAAGTGATTGCTGCACGGTTTTTGTAACTCATTGTAAAGGCAATCCTTACATGCAAGGGTGGATTGCCAATAATTTTCATACCTTTGCGCCGCTTTACAAGGAAAGCGTCAACATATAACAACAATGTTTATCAACATTCTAAAATCCAAAATCCATAGGGTTAAGGTTACAGAAGCGAACCTGAATTATGTAGGTAGCATTACCATTGATGAAGATCTGCTGGATGCCGCCAATATGATTGAAAACGAGAAAGTACTCATTGTAAATAACAACAATGGCGAACGCTTCGAAACATATATCATTAAGGGAGAGAGAGGCAGCGGAAAGATTTGCCTGAATGGTGCGGCAGCCCGACGAGTACAAGTTGGTGATATCCTCATCATTATTTCCTTTGCAATGATGGAGTTTGAAGAAGCCAAAAAATTCAAACCCTTTGTTGTCTTCCCTGATGATAACAATAAGCTTGTTAGTTAACACACGAAAATATTCTGATCGAAAAGCCCTGTATGTATAATTATTCAGGGCTTTTTTCTTGTAATACTGTCTATTAAAATTATCCTATTATAAGCTCCACCCACTCCTTCTATGAGAAGATAGATCCTTATCCTCACTAAAAAAATACCAATTCATCTCAGTTTTATTTTATGTTGTATTATTTTCACAAAAATTAAATAAACATTTAAGTTAAATAATCATTTAATTAATAAATGATTTGTACATTTGTGCTGTTATATATCCAGTAACTCTCGGACACCATGGATAAAAAAGAAATTATTTTACAAGCCGCAGAAGAACTTTTCGCAGAAAAAGGATTTGACGCAACCTCCGTAAAGGATCTTTCTCAACGTGCTAATGTCAACGTAGCGATGATCTCCTATTATTTCGGATCAAAAGAAAAGCTACTTGAAACCTTGATCGAAAATAAAAGCAATGATTTATATACCAGTCTGCAAAATCTGAATAGCCAGAACAAAGACCCTTTTGCCAAACTGGAATCACTCATTGATATTTACATTGAGCGGATTTTTAACAACAGCAATTATTTTCTGATCACTCAAAGAGAGCTGTTTTTGAAGCAACGAGGTGGCACACATGAAGCAATTATGCGCATCCATGCTAAAAATGTGGAAGAAATCCGAAAACTACTTGATGAGGGACAAAAACAAAAGCTCTTTCGGAAAGTAGATACAGATCTGCTGATGGCTACTATCTCCGGAACTATTTTCAATGTGAAGAAGAAGGAATACTTCACACAGGACACTACACTACCTCTGGAAGAAACAGAAGCAGCGACTAACAAAGTTAAGAAGCAAGTAAAGAAACATCTGTACGAAATGCTCAGAGCCTATCTGGAGATTAAGTAATTACCTTTAAAACCATATGAGACTAAAAAATCAAAATTGTTTATTACCCATCCTCTTGTTGTTATGTATGCCACTGGTTACTACAGCACAACAGACCAAACCTTTGTCATTGGAGGAAGCACTTACGCTGGGAGTATCCAACAGTAAGTCTTTGAAATTATCCAAAGCTAAAATTGAAGAAGTAACAGCTCAGCAAAAAATAACCAAAGAACAACGATTACCTCAGGCAAAGGCAAGCATTATGTATAATCATGCATTTATGCTTACCAATCAGTTTCAATTAAGTCCAGGAGCAGAACCGTTTGTATTGCCACGTAATGCAGATGTGTATCTGGGAACAGCCTCTGTTAATCAGGTTATCTATTCTGGAAATAAGCACAAATATGCAGATGAATCAGCAGCTCTTTTAACCAAGATTGCAGAACTGGATGTAACCAGACAGGAAAACGAAATCAAGCTGGCAGTGATTCAACTCTACTTCAATCTGTATAAAATCAAACAGAGTCAGAAAGTCATCCAGCAGAATTTTCAGGATATTGACGAGAAAATAATTGAAACGGAGAAGTTTGTAAAACAGGGTCTGGCAACCGAGAATGATGTATTACGCTGGAAACTACAACGTTCCAACATTGAGATCAGCAATCTTGATCTGACTACCAGTCAGAAGACAGTAAGCTATCATTTAGGCTTGCTACTGGGTCTGACTGACGATAATCTGATTGAAGTAGATACATCTTTAAATCTGTTAGCAACAAGCAGTTCTTTCCAGGATTATGTCAATCAAAGTCTGAGCAACCGTAAGGAGGTAACTATTGCAGATTATCAGAATCAACATAGCAGATTAAATATCAAGTCTATACAAAGTAGTAAGTATCCAACATTAGCCGCTGGAGCAGCCTTGTATCATATTAACCCAAATGCCAATCCAATACCTAAAGCCAATTCAACCATCACTCCATTGACCGTTGGTCTCACGCTGAGTTATGATATTGCTTCATTGTATACTACAAAAGCAAAAATCAGTCAGGCTGAAGCCAGTGAGAAACAGACTACAATAGCTAAAACAGTAACAGAGGACAACATTCGTACAGAAGTAAAACAAAGTTATGAAGGCTATGTCCAGGCTCGTGAAAAAATCAAATTGCTTGAAGTTGCTACAGAGCAGGCAACAGAAAATTACCGGATTACAAATTCCAAATATAAGAACAATGTAGCCTCTACTACTGATCGTATTGATGCGGAAACATTGTTATTTCAGGCAAAAATCAACCTTGAATTAGCCAAAGCAGACGCTGTTGTTGCCTACTACACATTGTTGAAATCTGCTGGAATGTTGCCTTAAACTAATGCTCAAAGGCTATTAGAGGAATAGCTTAATAAAACAGGAGAGTCAATAACCCTACTTTACAATACAAAATTATGTCAGAGAAAAAATCAAAAAACTTTGCATTACCCATTATTTTAGGCATTGTTATTCTATCAGCCGGAGCATACGGCTTTACAAAATATACTCACTCACTCCATTATGTAGATACAGATGATGCACAATTGGATGGAGATATTGTACCTGTAGTAGCAAAGGTAGGCGGTTATGTAAACAGTGTATTGTTTGAAGATAACCAGAAAGTTTCCAAAGATCAGTTACTAGTAAAAATAGAAGATACCGATTATCTGATCAAAGTGCGTCAGGCAGATGCCTCTTTACAATCGGTAATGGCGAATGTAGGTGTATCCAAATCTACTGTAGTATCTACACAAGCTGGCATTGCTACAGCTAAATCAGCTATTGAAGCTGCTAACATACGCCTGTGGAAAGCAAACCAGGATTATACCCGTTATAAAAACCTGTATGATGACAAAGTGGTTACTGCTCAGCAGTTTGATGCCATAAAGGCTGAAAAAGATGCTGCTGAAGCACAATTAGCATCTGCCAAAAGTCAATATGATGTAGCCTCCAAACAAGTAGGTACCTCTGTATCTCAGGTAAGTGCAGCATCCAGTAACATTGCCCTTCGTCAGGCAGATCTGGATTTTGCCAAACTACAACTTTCCTATACCAGTGTAAGCGCTCCTGTTTCAGGAACTGTTGCCAAGAAAAATATTCAGCCAGGTCAGTTGGTGCAGGCAGGTCAGAGTTTGTTTGTAGTAGTAAATGACAGCAGCATTTATGTAACAGCCAACTTCAAAGAGACACAATTAAAGAAAATGAAGCCAGGTAATCCTGTCACCATTGTGGTCGATGCCTATCCAGATGAACCAATAGCGGGTGAAGTAGCTAGTTTTTCTCCTGCAACAGGTGCTAAGTTTTCATTATTGCCTCCAGACAATGCAACTGGAAACTTCGTAAAAGTTGTACAACGTGTTCCAGTTCGTATCAAACTGAAGGCAGATAAAGCTATGCGTGAAAAGCTGCACCCAGGTATGAGTGTAACAGCAGAAGTGAAAATAGATTAACACTTTCTTCAAGGATAATAATGGAATAGTCAATGAGGATAGTCCTGATGATATCCATTAACTACCTTTCCCTCTGAACAGATAACTTCTTTTGAGGCACAGCCTATTTAGAAATATAGCTGTCAGTTTTATAAAAGATGATTGTACCCTTACAATCAATCCATACTTTACATGAACTTTAGTTGATTACTATATGCCTGAAAAAGGTTCTTCCAAATGGATTATTACCATTACAGTGATCGTAGGTTCCTTGTTGGAACTAATTGACACAACCATTGTCAATGTATCACTGCCCCAGATTATGGGAAATCTGGGAGCCACATTATCAGATGTGAGCTGGGTGGTGACAGGGTATGCGGTTGCAAACGTAATCGTATTACCTATGTCTGGCTGGCTTGCCGGACGTTTTGGCCGTCGCAATTATTTCCTTGGGTCTATTATAATATTTACAGTTGCATCTTTCTTTTGCGGAAATGCAGACAGTCTGTTGATGCTGGTTATTTTCCGGATTATTCAAGGTCTGGCAGGAGGTGGCTTACTATCAACAGCACAAACGATTCTGATTGATACCTGGCCACGGGAAGAGATAGGTATGGCCAATGCCTTATTTGGTTTAGGAGCCGTATTGGGACCGGCAGTAGGTCCTACCATCGGGGGTTATATCACAGACAATTACTCCTGGCCATGGATATTTTATGTAAACATTCCGGTAGGTATTCTGGCAGGGGTGTTTGTATTTATCTTCATTAAGAACACCAAAAATGAAAATATAAGCCGACGTATTGACTGGACAGGGATTGCCCTACTCGCTTTATGTATCGGATGTCTGCAGGTGGTGCTGGAAAAAGGTGAAACAGAAGACTGGTTTGAAACAGCGTATATATCTGTATTAACCTTTATCTCACTGGTAGCGAGCATTGCGTTTATATGGCGGGAACTTAGTATCGACTATCCGATTGTAAACCTCCGTATTTTACGCTATCGGAGCTTTAGTGCAGGTATGCTTACTTCTTTTGCACTGGGATTTGGTATGTATAGTTCGGTATTTGCACTACCTATCTTGTGTCAGAATATTCTGGGTTTCAGTGCCCAGCAAACTGGTGAGTTGATGTTTCCCGGTAGTGTAGTCACTATGTTTATCATGCCTATAACGGGAACGTTATTAAAGAAAGGGTTTCCAGCCCAGTTTCTGGCTACAGGTGGTATGATCCTGTTTTTTATCTTTACTCAGATGCTGAGTGTTTCCAATGTGTTTAGTGGTCCGAATGATTTCTTCTGGCCTCTGATGGTACGAGGTGTCGGAATGGCTATTCTCTTTGTTCCTTTGACCACATTGGCGATTCAGGACCTGCATGGAGCTGAAATAGGACAGGGAACAGGACTCAACAACATGATGCGACAGTTAGGTGGTTCTTTTGGAATTGCTCTTTCGAATACCATACTGGCACACCGTGCCGCTTTTCATAGAGTGAACCTGGTTTCCTACATGAATTCTTATAGCGATGCATTTACAGAAAGATTAAGAATGCTCACCAATAGTTTTATTGCCAAAGGATATACTCCGCTAGATGCTGAATCCAAAGCACATAAAGCATTGGATGGAATTATGACCAAACAAAGCATGATCCTCTCTTACAATGATATATTTTGGCTTGTAGGGTTCTTTATGTTATTCTGTATCCCATTGATTTATTTGCAGAAGTTCAAGAAAAATGTTGCAATCCCTGTGGATGCACATTGATGTAATTTACAATTATTCCGAAAAACCGACAGTTACTAAATTGTCGGTTTTTTTATGCTCTGTCCGAAAGATAGCATTATGTAGCATTTCACTTAAAATACATCGAATAACCTCAAAATCTGTAGCGACTGTACACATCCTTACTGACAAACAATATCCTTCTGTTGGGAAAGGTTGTTTCTCTGAAGTTTAAGTACCATTTTTGCGCTATGAAATTCCGATTAATCGATATTATCAAATATGCCATTCCATTGGTAGTAGCTTTTCTATTGCTACGTTTCTACGTATTCAAGGAATTAAGTCTGGCTGATATGATAGCCACTTTCCGACAAGCAAACTACAGTTGGGTTATCTTCTCAGGAATTGTCTTATTGTTTGCACACTGGAGCAGAGCCTATCGATGGCGGTTATTATTGGAACCTCTTGGGTATAAACCCAGTATGTCTCGTATGTTTCTGGCTGTTATGATCGGGTATTTTGCCAATCTGTTACTGCCTCGTATGGGTGAAGTATCCCGATGTGGAGTATTGAATAAGATGAATAAAGTGCCTATCAATGCAGGAATAGGTACTGTGGTAGCTGAAAGACTTTTTGATGTTGTAATGCTACTATTACTTCTATGCCTCAATTTTCTTCTTGAGTTCAACCGGCTTAGTGACTTCTTTATTCAATTCTTTACGGATAAATTTGGTAGCTTTAGCCAAATCTCCTCAACCTTTTACCTCATTTTGATTGTTGGAGCCTTGTTTGTAGCAGGTATGGGATTCTGGGCTTACAAAAATCAGGAAAAACTCTGGAAAATAGCCATTCTTGCCAAGATTCGCGATTTCTTCCTGGGTATGTGGGAAGGCTTGGTCAGTGTAAGAAAGATGCAAAACAAATGGGGTTTTATTGCTCATAGTTTCCTTATCTGGATAGGTTATTATTTTGCGGCCTATCTTCTCACATTTGCACTTCCAGATTCAAAGCCTCTTGGCTGGATGGGAGGGCTTACTATCCTTATGATGGGTAGTCTTGGTATGGCAGCTCCTGTACAGGGTGGCACAGGCCCGTATCACCTGCTGGTAAGTAGTGCACTTATGTTGTATGGATGGTCTCAAGAGGAAGGTATTATCCTGGCTACCTTTATCTGGGCATCTCAAACACTCCTGACAATTGTAGCAGGTGGCATATGCTTTGTGGTTAGTTTGTTCATCAATAGCACAGATATAGAACCTGTTGAGGTAAAAGATACCCCATCTCAAAACTATAACTCTGCAACCTAAACTATTTATAGTATACTAAAATGACAGAAGAAAAAATCCAATCCTTGGATAAAGCACTTTTAACTATAGCTCAGTGGAAGGCAGAAGGCAAGTCTATTGCCTTTACCAATGGATGTTTTGATATAGTACATATAGGTCATGTAGACTATCTGGAAAAAGCGAGATCTCAGGGAGATAAGCTTGTATTAGGCCTCAATACTGATGCATCGGTGCAACGATTAAAAGGAGAAACCCGCCCCATTGTAAATGAAACAGGACGGAGCCGGGTTATTGCAGCACTTGGATTTGTCGATCTGGTAGTTCTTTTTGACGAGGATACGCCAAAAAGTCTGATTGAAGCTATAAAACCTGACATTTTGATCAAAGGTGATGATTATACAGTGGAAACAATTGTTGGTGCAGATTTTGTAATAGCTAATGGAGGAACAGTAAAAACCATACCTCTGGTGAAAGGATTTTCAACCTCATCTATTGTAGAGAAGATCCGAAAGTCAGGGTAAAATTTTTATAAAACCTGTTCGTCTACCTCGGTAATTAAAAATTAAATAAACACACAACTATGATCTTTCTTATCAGTATTGTAACCATGCTTGTCAGCATGTTTGTGAGCTGGCAACTTAAAAGCAAATTTGCGCAATATTCACAAATTCCGTTAGCAGGCGGAATGAGCGGAGCAGAAGCTGCCGCCAAAATGCTGCGAGACAATAATATTTTTGATGTTCGAATAACAGCTGTAGAAGGCCAACTCACTGATCACTATAATCCAGCAGATAAAACAGTCAACCTGAGTCAGGATGTATATTATGGACGTAGTGCAGCAGCAGTAGCAGTAGCCTCTCATGAATGTGGACACGCAGTGCAGCATGCAACTTCATATGGACCTTTGCAAATGCGTTCAGCATTGGTGCCTGTAGTAAGTATTTGTGGTAATGTACTTCAGGTTTTGAATATGCTTATTCTTTTTGGTGTAGGTTACTCTATCTTCCAGGGTCATGGAGCAATGGGTAATATTCTGTTGCTGGTATTAATAGGAGCCAATGCAGGTTTGGCGTTGTTCTCCACCATTACACTTCCTGTAGAATTTGATGCAAGTCGTCGGGCATTAGTTTGGATGGAAAATAGTGGGGTAGTTACCCAAAGAGAACATGACATGGCAAAAGATGCACTTAAATGGGCTGCCATGACTTATGTAGTAGCAGCTATTGGTGCACTTGCTCAACTTGCTTACTGGATATTTGTATTCATGGGTCGCAGAGATGACTAATGACAATATGATTTATAAAAGAAAAACGTCATGCAATCCTGTATGGCGTTTTTCTTTTATAGTCTTTCTATTTGCTCTATCAATCAATCTCAATCACCACATCGCTGGTTAGAGGATGGCCTACACAGGTAAGGATATATCCCTGTTTGATCTCCGTTTCTGACAATCCATCTTCTTCATCTAATAAAACCTTTCCACTTACACACTTACCCATACAGGCAGTACACATACCACTCTGACAGGAGTAAGGAAGATCTATATCGTTATCCAGTGCCGCTTCCAGTATAGTTTTTTGGGCAGGTACAGCTACTTTATATTCAGCTCCCTCATACATAATTGTCACTGTATAGTCTTTCACCTCACCTGTTGTATCTTCTACCACTTCTCCATGTACGGGTTCTTTGGTTACCGTTAGAAAACTCTCAGAATGTACTCTCTCTGATGGAATCTGCAAAATGCGTAGTGCCTGTTTAGCTTCTTCCATCATGCCATCCGGACCACAGATAAAGTACTCTGTATCTGCCCATTTAGGCAAATGTTCCAACATCTTGAGTACTAATGACTGATTCAGTCGTCCAATATGGCCTGTCCATGAAGAGGCGGGCTGGCTTAATACATGAATTACATCTAACCTACCTGCAAACTTTTGTGTAAGAGAAGCTAACTCCTCTTTAAATATAATAGACTGTTCATTCCTGTTGCCATATAATACAGATACACGGCTACGAGATTCTGTATGCAAAATAGTTTTAGCAATAGACATCAGTGGAGTAATGCCACTCCCAGCACCAATCAGAATAATATGTCTTTGTTTATCAGCATTAGGTTCAATAGTAAATGTTCCCATGGGCTCCATCACTTCAACCAATGCACCTGGCTTCAGTTGATCATTCAGAAAGTTTGATACCTTCCCTCCTTCTACTCGTTTTACAGTTACAACCAGATTGTTTTCCGAAATAGGCGAACTACACATAGAGTAGGAACGACGCTCTGTTTTTCCGTTAACAGGAACCAATAACGTAAGAAATTGCCCTGATTTATATGAAATGCGCTGATTAGCAGGCTGCTCAAAATGTACAGAAATCGAATCAGGAGTTTCCCGAACAATTTTTTCGACTTTTAGAAAATGATATTTACTCATGTGTATTAACAATGTTAACTTTATCAGGAGGCAAAAGTAATCAATCGTAGTCAAATCATACTTGTAACGGAATTAATCTTTCATAGCAGAATACAATTTCTGGCTTACAATACAAAATAAAAAGCCTGGCTTTGTAAAGCCAGGCTTTTTATTTTGTATTGTCATACTATTAAAGGCTAACCAGCAGGAACCAGGTAAAGTGTTACTGAGGTAGTTTGTCCTTTTGCATTCGTAGTAGTATATTTTATATTTAAAATATCTTCGGTCAAATCACTGACAGTAACAGAAGCCGGGCTAAAACTAGCGTTATTAGGTACAGTAAAGTTAATTGCTGTATCATTGGAAGCAAAAACCCATGTTCCTGAAGAAGAATTATTCTGAGAATCAATCCATGTAAAGCCTGTACTACTAAAACTCAGGCGTAATGGTGTGTAATTCACAGTCTGAGCACCTCCTATTTCAAAAACAACCGTACCATTTTCTTCTGCCTTCTGAACTTTCCAGGTTTGGCTAATTAATTCGGTTTTGGTTTTGGGTGTACTTTTTTTGCAGGAAGCTCCTCCTACAATAATGCCAATCAAACAGAGTGTAGTAAGGAAAATGTTGATTTTTCTCATTTAGACGCTAATAAAGGTTTATAACAAAAATAGAGACTTTACCATAAAAAAACTAATTCTTTGAAACATACGCTATATTTTATACATGTATATATGTATGTTTTTTATTAAAACATCTGTATTCTATCATCCTCCAATATGAAATACAGAGAGGATCAGCATAATACAGTTTATGAGTCCATATATTCCCAAAATAATAAAGCCTACTGTTCGATCTGTTTTTTGAGATTGTTTGCGTTTTCCGGTATCGTCTATACGCAATGAAATAACAGAAAACATCACAGTAAAGAAGATTGCCAAAAAAGTAGCGCCATGAAGAATGTCTACTATGGTCAATTGAGAAGAGAATGGTAAATAGCCATCAATCACATATTTGTTACCCACTGCTGCAAATAATCCCCCTACTGGTAATCCAAAACGAGCATCTGCATGTTGAGCATCTATAAAAAATGTAACATAAGCAATCGCAAATGCGACATACATTCCCAGAAATAACTTAAAAAATAATCCCCATGCGTTGCGTTCAACATCTACCACAACTGCCAGTTGTGAATAGGCAGCATTAAAGTGTTCCAGGCGTGTATCACCAAATCCTGTTTTGTATTCGCTGGTTCCAATCTCAATAGCAGTCTTTCGAATTTTCCAGCCAGAGATTGTCATATCCGGATCATATAATTTACCACTTGTATCCGGCATAAAAATCAAACTTGACTGATCATATTTCGAGTTCTCTACAAGTATTTGAAGTCGTTGCCGGTCAAAAGGAAAATGTTGGATAGCCCAGTTTTCTTTCATGATACATTTTAACTTAAACTGTACCCACTTTTTTCCTTCCAGACTATCGATCACTACTTCGTCTACTGTTACTTCCTTGGCATTGGCAATCTCCAGACTATTTTCCAGATCCTCCAGCTTTTTATTATATACCATCCAAACCCAGAAACGAGCTGTATATTCCTGTTCCCGAAAATCAAGATCGTGTAAGCTTAACAGATAACAACCTATACGAACCGTATCAGGAGTGCTTGTCTGCGCATAAAGGCTATTACATGTACCTACCCCTATTAAAACTAAAACAAATAAAAGAAAGCTTCGAAGATTCCGTGCAAGAAGAAGCATATGATTCAAATGCTTGACTGTAAATATAAACAGTAGAGGATACTCATCTGGATGATGTAAAAGGAAAGCCATCCAGATGAGTTTTAAATATAACGTTTATGCCTTATTTTTTTGTTTGGCAGATAAAAAGATCGCAGCACCTACAAACGCAAACAAAGCAATAGAGCTAAACAAGGCAATATGTTCACCCTGTTGGTATGTATTACTGATAAAAGTAAACGTAATCTTGTGTTTACCAGGAGGTACAACCATACCACGTAAAATGTAATTCACACGAAAATGAGGTACAGGCTTATCATCTATTGTAGCTTGCCAGTAGTCTTTGTTAGCATAGTAAATCTCAGAGAATACAGCCAGTTGAGGAGTCTGTGCATTGGATTCATAGACCAGATGATCGGGTGAATAGCTTGTAAGGGTAATGGTTGCAGTGCTATCAAACTGGATATTCAGACCATTTAAATCTTTTTCAAAACGTTTGTCAATAATAGCAGTCGTTTTGGGTTCAAAAGTCTCAATGGCTTTAATTTCTTCATCTGCATTTGGAACAATTTTGTATTCTTTTACAAACCATGCATTGCCCAAAGCTTCTGGATTTTGCTGAACAAATACCTGCCCCGTTTTCTGATCTGGCACAATTACATACTTTGTATTCAACATATTAAGACCTTTGATGCTTCCTTTTGCCAAAACGCTGTCAATAACATCACTATACCGACGCATCTTGGCACCATGATACCCTCCTACTGAATGATGGAAATAAGAAGTAGTAGCATCTTGGAATGGACTTGCAGCATAATTAAATACTCTATACTGTGTGGTATCTCTCAGAATCTGCTCATCGGCAGGCGTTGGTTTAATAATAGCCCGTTCCTGATCACGTCTGTCAATGGTAAAATCATCATTATTAACATAGCGCTTGTCAACAGCAAACATATCAGTTAATACAACAGCTCCCAATACCAGGACCATAAGAGACGCAGAGAGACGTTTGAATAAAAACGCAATAATCACTCCTGCGGCTACCACAATAAACATAAAACTGCGAAAAGCATCTCCACGCAATATAGAAGCCCGGTCATCACGTATCGGACGGATAATCCAGTCTCCATATCCCTGCGCAAGTTGCGGATCAACTATATCACTGCGAAAATCAAAGAATGCACCTCCCAATAATGCAAAGAGTAATGCCACACCTCCAGTTAATCCAAAACTCCAGATCAAAGGCCTTTGAAGATTAGTCCAGCTATACTCTCCACGAACCAGTTCCTGTACAGCCATGGCAGCTCCTAACACCAGAAATACCTGCGTTAATGCCAGAGTCATAGTCACTGCACGGAATTTATCAAAAAGTGGTGCATAGGTAAACAGAATGTCATTGAGAGCAAAGTTCTTACCCCATGCCAGCATAGTCATAAATACAGCAGAGCCTAGAATCCACCATTTGATGCGATTTGGGATAATAAACATGCCCAGCACAAATAAAAACAGAATAACAGCACCCGCATAAGTTGGTCCACCCGTAGTAGGTTGATCGCCCCAATATAAAGCACTAGATAGTTGTGCTACAATTTGTTTGGCCTGTGCATCAGATGCTCCTTTTTCAATCAAAGCATTGTACATAGCGGAATTTTTCCCAATACTTTTAGACATAGTTCCACCACCATAAAAATCAGGAATCAACAAGGTAAATGTCTCCATTTTGCCATAGCTCCACCGAAAGGCATAATCATAATCCAGACCATCTGCATTAACGCCTTTATCATCTGCTGTTGCAGGTTTAGGAGTTAATTCTGACTTCCCTCTGATACTTTCTTTGGAATATTCACTGGTAGTAAGCAAACGAGAGGCATGAGAGCCAACAGCTAGTGCAACACCCACACCTATTACAGCTGAGGCAATTAAAAATGGTTTTAGTCGTTTTTCACGAATAGCAACAATCAGTTCCATAAGTACATAGAACCCAATAGTCAGAAACATATAAAATGTAATCTGCACATGGTTTCCATAGATGTGCATTCCTAAAAATAACCCTACCAATGCACCCCCAATCCAATATTTACCTCGATAAGCCAGAATTACCCCACCTAATATAGGAGGTAGAAATCCCATCGCAATTACTTTGGAAGCATGACCAGCTTCTATATTTATCAGGTTATAACTACAAAAAGCAAACCCTATAGCCCCCAGCACGCCTATCCACGCATCAAACCCCAATGCAGCCAGCAGGATATAAAATCCAATCAGATACAAAAACACATAGTTAGCGGGCTCCGGCAACAGATTAGCGAAGAAACGACCTACTTTGGTAGTCCAGCTATTAGGATAATCTGCGGCAATAAGATAAGTAGGCATTCCTCCAAACATACTATTAGTCCACATAGGATAATGTCCTGTCTTTTCACGATACAAACCTGCTTCATGTCCTGCACCTCTAGCTTGCACAATATCATGTTGCGACATAGTCTTTCCATCCAGAACAGGCGAGAAATAAACAAAAGTGATAATTAGAAAAGCCACAATAGCCAATACATGTGGAATGGCTTTTTGCAAGAGGTTGTTGGTTTTCATGCGTTCAGAATATTGGGAGAGCCTCTACAGATAAATAAAATTTTATTTAAGATTCAACAAACAAAACATTGCTTGTAAGACAACTTAGATGGTATATCTTTATCAGTAATGTCTCCTTTCAACGAAATTAGTTTAGATTGTTTTTCGGAAAATGGTTCAAATATAGAATTTAAACTCTGAGGATTTGCAAAGAAAAGCCGATATTATTTTCCCGATAGAACATAAGATTATATAAGTAAAAGAAGGGATATGGAAGTGTTAAAAGTCCTTTTTCAGGATTTAACACAATTTTTATAAAGAATTCATACCACTATTCAGTTTAGCTGTGTATTTTCGCAACCGTTTTTAACGAGTTGTAAAATCTGAATCATTATACAAGCAAGACATATACAGTCAAAACATATCTGTATATTCATTGCATATCTGGCAAATAGCCAATTAAATTATCAGGCAGCCAGTTTCTTTCATATTATCCGGAAATAAGCTACCTGAAATCAAAATTATGAAGAAAATAGCCATTTTCACCTCTGGGGGAGACGCCCCTGGCATGAACGCTTGTGTGCGTGCAGTTGTCCGAAGCGCTATTTATTATGGATTGGAAGTATACGGAATCCGTCATGGATATGATGGCATGATCAGAGGAGAAATTTCTCAAATGCAATCCTATTCTGTTAGCAATATCATCCAAAAAGGGGGTACCATTTTAAAATCTGCCCGTAGTAAAGAATTCATGACCAAAGAAGGCCGGGCAAAAGCATACGATCAGTTACAAAAATATGGTATTGAGGGATTGGTAGCAATTGGGGGAAACGGAACATTTACGGGAGCCTCTATATTTTATGAAGAATATGGTATACCAGCAGTAGGTGCCCCAGGAACTATTGACAATGACTTATATGGCACTGATTATACAATTGGCTATGATACAGCTGTAAATACAGCACTGGATGCTATCGACAAGATTCGGGATACAGCAGATTCTCATGACCGTATTTTCTTCATCGAAGTAATGGGTCGTGATTCAGGATATATTGCCATTCAGTCTGGTATTGGTGGGGGTGCAGAATTAGTAATGGTTCCAGAAACTTTTACTCCTATTGGAGAAGTTATTAAAACATTGGAAGAAGGCTGGAGCCGTTCCAAATCCTCTTTCATCATCATTGTAGCAGAAGGAGAAAGTGGAGGTGCTACAGAAGTGGGAACAACAGTAAAGAAACATTTTCCGGATGCGGATATACGTATCACCAATCTTGGTCATATTCAACGTGGTGGTAGTCCTACAGCATTTGATCGGATTCTGGCAAGCCGTCTGGGTGTTGGTGCAGTAGAAGGTCTGATCAATGGACAGCAAGGGGTAATGGTAGGTATCATTAACAACAAGCTAACCTATACTCCTTTCCGTGACTGCATCAGCTTAAGCAAACCTATTAGTGATGAACTGGTTCGTATTGTAGAGATTTTAAGTATATAACAGTATAAGTTACACAATATCAGACTTTGAATGGTAGTGCATCTGTTCAAAGTCTGATATTGACTATCAGTAGTTAGATAAGATGATGATTTTCGCTCTTTTTGCATTTAAGGTTACAGGGATTGGTGTGCTACCTATACTTCTGGTTATTACAGGAGCAATATTTCTGTGGGGTATGGTGGTTCTTAATAGTCTGAGAACCCGCAAAAGTAATACAGATATCTATCTTCAGAATGTAGGCAAGGTAGCATTTCAGCGAGTGCAGTTACTTATGCAGTTGGGAGAATTACTGAATACCAATCTGGTAGCTGATCAGGAAGGAGGTTACAATGAAACCAAACTGGCGGCAGAAACTAAGACAATTGCCCAATCCATTGAAAACCTGGGATTTGCAGATAATAACGAAGCAAACCGCTTACAAACGGCTTTAAGCCAAAATGCGTCTCTTTTGCTGCAAACACAGAAAAAATTCAGATCCGCACGAGGCAACTACAATGAGTTATGTAAACATATGCCTTACCGTATTATAGCTTCATTATTTGGATTTAAGCCTATGGCAGTTTAGGATTATTCATCTGCTGTTCTATATACTGTACAATCTCTTTAAACTGGCTAGGATGAAACCATTGATATTCTGTATCACGGGTAAACCATGTAAGCTGGCGTTTTGCATAACGCCTGGAATTTCGTTTCAGTAAACGAATCATTTCAGCCTCGTCATACATACCATCCAGAAATTCAAACACTTCTCTATATCCTACAGTTTGTAGAGCATTTTTATCTCTATATGCTGCCAAACTACGAACTTCATCTACCAAACCATTTTTCAGCATCAGGTCCATACGTAAATCAATCCGCTGGTATAACTCTTCTCTATCACGGTTCAGACCAATCTTTATAATCTGAAAAGGTCGTTCTACTTTTGTTCCTTTCCGAAAGGAAGAATAGGGCATTCCAGTTCCAATACTCACTTCCAGGGCTCGCATCACACGTTGTGGATTTGCCCGATCTACCTGTTGTCCATATACAGGGTCCAGTTCATCCAGTTGTTTAATCAGCACTTCTAACCCCTGTGTATCTAATGTTTGCTGAAGTTGTACCCGTATTTCTGGATCAACATCAGGAATCTCATCCATTCCATCTGTCAGCATTTTGATATATAAAGTAGACCCACCTGTGAGAATACAAACTTTATGTTGTGCTAAAACTGATTGGATACAACCTAATGCATCCTGTTCAAATGCAGCAGCATTGTACTCTTCTACAACACTATGGGAGTTGATGAAATGGTGTGTTATTCCTTCTTGTTCATCCGCGGTAGGCTTAGCTGTGCCAATAGTCATTTCACGATAAAACTGGCGTGAATCTGCTGATATGATTTCAGTCTTAAAATAATGAGCTAAACGCACACACAATTCGGTTTTCCCTACTGCTGTAGGACCTACTATCACTACTAAATAATTGACTTCTTGCATACAAAAGCGGAGAGGACACGTTTTCTCAGGAATATTTGTTACTTTTAAATTGGAAGATGTAGAGTATAATTTTATAAAGGCTTCAAAAGCATCTTTTAGGCTGTGCCTTCTCCTATTTTTCGGTCCGTAACTTTTGCTACGCCCGTCAGAATAGTGTCGTCTCGCTCTAGAACCTGCTCTTTTCGATGCTTTACTAATTATACTATAAACTTCATGAAAACGGCCCTTGTTTTTTGAACCAGCAAGATAGTATTTTTCACTTTACAAAGAGAGAACGTTGACAATATGGATTATATTGATTCAGTGACCCAGCAAGAAAAGAGTAGATTATTACAGGAGATCGATCGCTTAAATCACAAGATTGCTCAATACGAGAAACTTACTCAACCTGGTTTGGGAGAGGCAATACCTGCTTCTATTTCAAAATCAGGATACAATCAATTATTTAATAGCCCATTACGGGCCAAAGAGTTTGACCAGCCTCTGACACAAAACAATGATGAGCTAATCATCATTTTCGATAGGGAAGGGAATGTACTGGATGCAAACAGGGCTGCCTTACATTGGTTTCAATATTCAAGAGAAGAACTTATCAGCCGATCTGCCAAAAACTTTTGTGAGGCCTATGGTCTGGACTTTGAGCGATTTCAGGAATATTTAAAACGCACCTGGCAAGGAGAAGAACTAACCATTGAAAGACAACTCGTTAGTAAAAAAGGCACCTTCTTATTCGAGATACTCTTAAAAAAAGCCATCTATCTGGGAAGAGAAGCTATAGCTATCTATGGTCGGGATATCACAGAAATCAAAATAGCAGAGGAAGAGAAAAAACGGCAGGTAGCCCAACGGGATGCGGAAGAGCAATTTCTGCGGACACTTGAGAAAGTAAATCTGGTATGTTTTCGGATTGAAAGTGACGAAACAATTTCTTTTTGCAATGATTACCTCTTAAAAGTAACCGGATGGTCAAGAGAAGAAGTACTTGGACAAAACTTTTTTGATGTATTTGTACCAGTATCAGACCATGTACCCCGTCGCAAGGAATTTTATAATGCACTAAAAAATGGAGGGTTCTTTGAGATTACTGAACGAAGCTTATTAGGTAAAGATGGAAATCTTCGTTACATACAGTTTAGTTCTGTTGTATTGAATACCCAAAAAGGAGAGATTTCGGCTATTACCCGTGTAGGAGAAGATATTACAGATAAAAAGAAAGTCACTGCCATTCTAGCCAGAACTCACGCACAATTACAGGATTTGTTTGATAATGCCAATGACCTGATTCAGATCATATCCCTAAAAGGAGACGTTCTTTTTGCCAATCGGGCCTGGCAGGATAAACTTGGATACAGTGGGGCTGAAATCGAAAAGCTAAATATTCGCGAGATTGTTCATCCTCAACATCTCAAAAGTACACTTAGTAAATTTAACCGCATTGCAAACGGCGAAAAGATCTATAAGTTTCAGACTGTATTCCGAAGCAAATCTGGCCAGGACATTTATCTGGCAGGTAGTGTAAGTTGTAGGTATGAAGCTGGCAAGCCCACAGCTCTTCGCTGTATATTATATGATACAACCGAACGAATTCGGGCAGAACGTGCACAGAATCTGTACTATAGTATTGCCAACTTAACTACCAAAAGTGGTAACCTGGATATCTTGTATCAGAATATCCACAAAGAATTAGGGAAGATTATTGATGTACGCAACTTCTATATTACGCTGTACAACAATGAGCGTAACTTTCTCTATTATCCATATTTTGTAGATGAGGACACCAGCAGTGATTTGCGTGTCACCCAGCGTCGTGTAGGTCGCGGACTCACCGAGTTTGCCATGTTCTACAATAAGCCGTTGTTCTTATATGAAGAACAGATTCTTCGTCTTGCAGAGGAGAACAATCTGGAATTATATGGTAAAACCCCCAAGGTATGGATGGGTGTACCTTTAAAGATTGAGAGCCGGACTACCGGAATCATTGCGGTAAAGTCCTATGACAATCCCAACACGTATAGCACCCGTGATCTTGAACTATTGGATTTTATCTCAGGTCAAATCGCCCTGGCAATTGAAAGAAAGCAGAACGAAGAAAAACTATATAAGCAAACAGCTCAGTTAAATGCTGTATTTGAGAGTGGAAGCCATCTGATGTGGTCTGTAAATAAACGTTTATACCTGACATCTTTCAACAAAAATTTTGCAGATTCCTATGAGTCCCGCTTTGGATTCCGACCAATCATAGGGGTCAATACAGATCGGGTGCGTAGCGAATTTATGCGTTCCCACAATTATCATAACTGGGAAGCCCGTTATCGCCTGGCATTACAAGGTATTCCGCAGCATTTTGAGACGCAGATACGTACTAAACAAAATGAGAATTCCTGGAGAGAAGTATACCTGAATCCTATTATCTCAAAAGATGGCACAATTGAAGAACTCTCAGCAATAGCTCACGATATTACAGAGAAGAAAGAATCAGATATGAATCTGATAGAGAGTGAGAAGAAGTTCAGAAGTATCTTCGAATCTTTTCAGGACATCTACTATCGGTCAGACTTACGTGGTATTATCCGCATGATCAGTCCATCTGCTTATGAGGTAGGAAACTACAATGACGGAGAAATTATTGGACGTAATATTACAGATTTCTTCATTGACAAAGGAAAAAGCTACCATACCTATCGGCAACTGCGACGCAATGGAT
Source organism: Xanthocytophaga agilis (assembly GCF_030068605.1). Lineage (NCBI taxonomy): Bacteria > Pseudomonadati > Bacteroidota > Cytophagia > Cytophagales > Rhodocytophagaceae > Xanthocytophaga > Xanthocytophaga agilis. The sequence goes on along the minus strand of NZ_JASJOU010000020.1, from coordinate 156,502 downwards.
CTGCCAAGAATATTGAAGTCGGTTTTATAACCAAACAAGGCACTGAAATTCAATTTCTGCTCAATGTTCGTCTGGTACATGATGAAAACGGAAAACCTATAGAAATTGAAGGAGTAGCCCGGGATATTACCGAACGTAAAAAGGCAGAAGAAGAACTTTTAAAGGCCAAGGAAATAGCCGAAAAATCGCTGAAAGTTAAAGAAAGATTCCTGGCGAACATGAGTCATGAGATCAGAACCCCTATGAATGGTATCATCGGAATGATTGATGTACTCAACGATACTCCATTAAATCCGAAGCAAAAGGAATATGTTCAGACTGTTAAAAAGTCATCTGAAACCCTACTCACGATTCTGAATGATATTCTGGACTTATCCAAGATCGAAGCTGGCAAAATGGAGCTTCACAAAGCCCCACTTTCTTTTCAGAATACTATCGAGAAGCTGCATGCATTGTTTACTCAACAAGCTGCAACAAAGAATAATATTCTAAAATACCATATAGATGATAAGGTACCAGAGTTTATTATTGCGGATGAGACCCGATTGCTTCAAATCTTGTCTAACCTCACATCCAATGCCATAAAATTCACAGAAAAAGGTACTGTATCCATTCAGGTATCCTTATATGAAAGTAAGGGAAAAGTCAAGAAAATCAAAGCTTCTGTAAGTGACACAGGTATAGGTATTTCCAAAGAAAACCTGTCTCTGTTGTTTAATGCATTCAATCAGGTAGACAACTCATCTACCAAATCTTATGGAGGAACTGGTCTGGGTCTGGCAATCTCTAAAGAACTGGCCCGTATGATGGGCGGAGAAATAGGGGTTGAATCTCAATCAGGCAAAGGTAGCACCTTCTGGTTCACGTTTGAGGCAAAAGAGACAAACATTAGCCCTCTGACAAAGAATATTACAGAAGGAGAATTTAAGGAAGGCGATGTATTTAACGGATTACAGCCTCTTGTATTACTGACCGATGACAATATGGTTAACCGTACTGTAGCAAGTGAAATACTTGGCAAGGCAGGATGTATTATTGAAATGGCAGAAAATGGTTTTACTGCGATTGAAAAAGTAAAAAACACATTTTCTGATCCAGTAAAACGCAACTATGATATCATTCTCATGGATATTCAGATGCCTGATATGGATGGTATTACAGCGACCCAGCACATTCGTCAGCTAAATATAAAGAACCTCCCTCCTATCATTGCTATGACGGCCTATTCCATGAAAGAAGATCGGGAGAAATTTCTGAGTCAGGGAATGGATGATTACATAGCAAAGCCGATCCGCGCAGCGGCACTCATTCAGAAAGTAAAAGAATGGTTTGACAAATCGGGAAACCTGAAAGCAAATACAAATGTAATACACCCGATAATAGCGTCTCAGCATGTATCAGTAGAATCAATCACCCCTCAAGTCTCAGAACCAAAAACTGCCCCTGTTATCGTATCAGAAGCAGAAAAAGAGTTTCCTGTCCTCAATCTGGAAGTAATAGGACAGTTAAAGAAATATGGTGGGGAAGAGATGGTGCTGGCAACACTCGAAGAGTTTATTGCTGAAGCCTATGAACAAATGAATGAAAACATGGAAGCTTTACCTTCAAAAGATTATAAGAAGATTTTAAGCAACTTACATACATTGAAAGGAAATTCAGGCACATTAGGTATTGAAAAAATTGCTAATTTTGCACGCACGACAGAAGCTGACCTGAAAAACAATGTCGTCAAAAATTTAAAAAAGAATCTGCTGAAGATTCAAAAAGAAATTGAGATATTTGAAAACTCCTATAAGGAGATCTTAGGAACTGATATAGAGGCAAAAACAGAATCTTAGCACGTATATCAGATCAGAATTGTTTAAATTTTGTAACAACTTAATATTTATAACTACTACCTGAAAAATGGCAGACAGCAAAAAAGTACTCATTGCCGAAGATAGTTCGGTTATTCAAAATCTAACCAAAAAAATTCTTGAACAGCAAGGATGTGCTATCTCTTCTGTAAAAAATGGAGAACAAGTACTAAGCGCACTTGAAAAAGAAAACTTTGACATTATTCTATTAGATATCAATATGCCTGTTATGGATGGTATGGAGTGTGCAAGACAGGTAAGAGCATTGCCTGATCCGGTAAAAGCCAATATACCATTGGTTGCTATTACAGGAAATGCAAAAAACTATACAATGGAAGAGTTCCAGGCAGTAGGAATCAATGAATATCTACCTAAGCCTTTAAACTTTGATCAGTTGGTGGAAGTTGTAAAAAAGCTCACCAATAAGGCCTGATTTTATACGATTAGTTTAAAGGTCTTCTGAATAATTTAAAGCTTATTTCGGATTTTATCCACTAATAGCACATAAAATAGCAGAACTGTTTATATATTCTATGTACAGTCTGCTATTTTATGCTTTTATACCTCATGAAATATACACCGCAGTTTTTATCAAAGATCGAAGATATCTTTGCAGAGTCTGATTATATACTCCGTTACGAAAAAGGCAACTTCAAAACGGGTTGGTGTGTGTTAAAAGAGACCAAAATAGTTGTTGTCAATAAGTTTTTACCATTAGAAGGACGTATCAATAGTGTAGTTGAGATTCTTAGATCTGTAGACCTGAGCACCGAGAAAATGACAGAGAAAAGTAAAAAGCTGTTCTCTGAGCTAAAAGGAGAAGAGACAAAAGATAAAGAAACAACACCGACTACATCCTAAGCGCAAAACAAATCCTTTGAATATTGCCCTTTTGTAAGATCATAGAGTCTGCCACATTAATTTTTCTATTTGCTTTATGGTTATTACCCTACTCGGCACAGGTACTTCACAAGGCGTTCCGGTAATAGGCTGTGATTGTGAAGTTTGCCGTTCAGTTGACTTTCGAGACAAAAGACTTCGTACTTCCGTACATATACAAACAGATGATCTGAGCCTTGTCATTGATACCGGTCCGGACTTTCGTCAACAAATGCTTCGGGAAAGAATCAATACACTGGATGCCGTATTGTTTACCCATGAGCATAAAGATCACACAGCCGGCCTGGATGATATACGAGCATATAACTTCCGTCAGAACCGGGATATGCCCGTGTATGGTCAACAACGTGTACTGGACTCCCTGCAACGTGATTTTGCCTATGCATTTGCCGAATTCAAATATCCGGGTATTCCACAGATTCAACTTCATACAATTGACGAACATCCTTTTTCTATACAAAATACCACGATCATTCCCATTGATGTACTTCATTACAAATTACCAGTTCTGGGCTTTCGAATAGGTGATTTTTCTTATATTACAGATGCCAACTACATTTCAGAAACAGAGATGGAAAAGTTAAAAGGCTCCAGAGTAATTGTATTTGATGCCCTGCAACAAGAGCCACATCTTTCCCATTTTACGTTGAATGAAGCAGTCGAAATCCTTACAAGATTACAACCAGAAGAGGCGTACCTCACTCATATTAGCCATCGAATGGGACTGCATTCCACAATTAATAAAATGCTGCCACCATTTATTCGAATGGGCTATGATGGAATGAAAATCAGAATGAACAAGAAAATACCTGTATAGCTTTTATCTAGTAATACAACCGTTCATCAATATGTAATTTGATAGTGATCATAGAATCTTTCAAGTTGCATTTAGATAATAAAAACAGATTATCTAAATCTCAAACCACGGATTGCCATCTATGGTATAATACTTGTACAGTAGTTTGCGCAAAACCTTTAACTATTCAATTATCATGAAAAAATCAATTCTGCTTACATTCGCATTTGCCCTGGCATCTATTCTTGCTTTTGGCCAAAATCCTCCTAAAAGCCCACGTATTACATCTGAAAGTAAATTTATTAAAGTTTCCTATGGACAGCCTTCTAAAAGAGGCCGGACTATTTTCGGACCTAATGGCATTGAACCTTTTGGAAAAGTATGGCGTACAGGTGCGAACCAAGCTACTGAAATTACATTTACAAAAGACGGAAAATTCGGCGGAACTCCTGTAAAAGCTGGAACCTATACACTATTTACTATTCCGGAAGAAAAAGAATGGACTGTATTGTTGAATAGCCAGTTAGGTCAGTTTGGAGCATTTGAATATGATAAATATAAGGATAAGAACGTATTGGAAGTAAAAGTACCAGTGAAAAAACTTTCTTCTCCAGTAGAAAAATTCACTATTACACCAAGTGATAAAGATCTGAAAATCGAATGGGACCAGACAAGCGTTGTTGTGCCTGTAAGCTTCTAATCTGAATTACTAAACAAAAAAGGATTCCAATTATTGGAATCTTTTTTTGTTTAATCTTTTATGTGGTCAGGTGTAGGCAAAAACTGTTTCAAGAGTTCCAGAAATGCAGACAGTTCTGCTGTTCTCTCCTGAGCCCACACTAATCGCATCTCTACCTTATCCGGAATGTTGCTCAGCTCCTGATATTTTATATCCAGTTGTATGCCTTTAAGAGTAGATTTTCCCATCAAAGTTATTCCTATTCCTGCTTCCACTAAGCGTAACACACTAGCTGAGTTTGGAGATTCATGCACTGTCCGTGGCAGAAACCCGTGATTCTGAAATATACGTAGTATATTTTCAACATATCCCTGACTCTCCCGCTGTGGGGGTAAAATCCAGTCTTCCTGACAGAAATCCCTCAGGTTGGCTAGCCTATTAACTGTAAACGGATGAGATTGAGGGAGTATCAAAGCGAAGTTTTCCTGATAAATTACCCGACTACTCAAAGCAGGTGGAACAATTGAATTAGGCATAAAGCCTATATCCAGTTCATTGTTCAGAAGCTTTTCACAAATTAGTCTATTGCTAGCTTCTATAAGCATCGTTTTCACCTGAGGAGCCTCTGTTCTCAGTTGTTTTAGTAATACCGGAATCACCGATTGCATAGCAGAACTTGCATGACCAATCCTATACTCCCCAGCCTCTCCTCTGTGAATCTGTCCGGTACGATATGTAACATCTTCTAACTGATGCAGAAGCTTTTCGATATTGTGTTTGAAAAAACGACCTGCTTCTGTCAACTCTATCTTTCGTTTAGTACGATCAAATAATACAGCACCTACTTCTTCTTCCAGTTGTTGCATCTGACGGGTAAGCGCAGGCTGAGCAACAGGAATTTCATCTGCTGCCTTGCGAAAGCTAAGAGTCTCGGCTACCAACAAAAAATTTTGTAATTGATAAATTGTCATGTATATCTGATATCATTTATAGCATCAATCAATCGAAAATAAGTATTTTTTTCGATCAAACAAATGCAATTACTTTGTATGGAAATCAAGCAACTACAACTATGTTATCTACCTCTACATTCCGGTATACTACAGCTACTCTTGTCTGGATAGCCTTTGTTTTATTAACCCTTACATGGGGTAGTTCTTTTATTTTGATAAAGAAAGGCCTGCAAAATTATTCTACCTGGCAGGTAGCTACTCTGCGTTTGGTCTCAGCCTCTGTGATTATGATACCGCTTGCACTGTTTTATATCCGGCAGATACCTAAAGAGAAGATTCAATATATAGTTCTGTCAAGCTTATTAAGTATGTTTATTCCCGCTTATCTCTTTTGTGCCGGACAGACAGGACTTAGTAGCTCTATTGTAGGGGTATTAAATGCTCTCACTCCTGGTTTTACATTTTTGGTGGGAGTGGCATTCTTTCATCAGAAAAGCAAATGGATACAGATAGCTGGTTTACTATTGGGGCTGACAGGTACATTGTTTCTGATACTGATTACAGCACAAGGTACAGTAGTAATAAATGAATATGCGATCCTGATTGTACTGGCAACAATCAGCTATGGTTTCAATATCAATATTATCAAGAACCACCTTTCTTCCATCAATCCTGTTCATCTTACAACAATCACAGTTTCTATCTCAGGTTTACTGGCATTACTTTATTCTATCATTACCCAAACAAATTTATTACAGATCACAACGTCTGAAGAAAGGACTTCCTTCGCTGCAGTCGTTACTTTAGGTGTAATGGGAACTGCATTTGCTCAACTGGTATTCAATAGCATCATTAAGGTTTCTTCTGCAGTCTTTTCCAGCTCTGTAACCTATTTCGTCCCCATTATTGCTGTATTCTGGGGAGTATGGGATGGAGAAGTTCTTTTGCTATGGCATTATCTGGGTATACTCCTTATCATCATTAGCGTGTTCATATTGAATAAAAGTAGGTAACAGAGACAAATCTATTATTATACCTTTACTTGGATAGCTTTAAATTTACCAGAAGAGAGTACTTCTTTTATTCGGACTCGTATAGGTGCCTCGATGTAAGTAGTTATAAAACCAGCTATGAGAATACAGACTATCAAAGAGATTAGTATAGCTATCCAGAAGTTCATTCCTAGCCATAATGTTAATCCCGGAATTAGCATATGTACACCTAAATATTGGTGTATCAGATAAAGAGCATACGAAATCGTACCCAGATACAAAGTTATTGGATTCACAATAAATCTTAGTTTGCCATGAATGAAAGCAATAAACAAAGCGAAATACATTAATAGCATAGTACTATATTGAGCATGTGAAATGAATAATCTTGATTGACCACCATTGTCGTAAAGCCCTATCTGGATAATGCAACAAAGTACTATAAGAGTATAACGCCTTATATAAGACGTTTTCTCTGTAGAGATTCTGAAAAATAGGATTCCAGCATAGAATAAAGGCAAGTGATTAATCAGAGGAAACCAAACATCCAGAATGTGGTATACATTTGGACAAAATGATACCAACACATAATCATAGATAACAACCAATGCCAATCCTCCTATTCCCCACCATTCGACATTTTTTAATTGATTAGAAATAAACAGGACAAGTATAACTACATAGAAAACCATTTCTATGATCATAGTCCAATAAGGTCCATCCAGGTCTGGCACTCCTAAGTAATATTGGAACATAGTCATGTTAGTGGCATATTGCCAGATGGGATACAATCCAATCGTTTTACGACTCAAAATGTATTCTGACAGTAAAACCAATAGAAATGTGAGCGTAACACAGGTCCAATAGGTAGGATACAATCGGGAAAAACGGCCAATTACAAATTTTCTGGCTGTAGCCATTTTGTCAACGCTCATAAAAATGACAAAACCAGAAATGATGAAGAATAAATCAACTCCAGTTACGCCAAGTTCAAAACCCGATAAAGCCTCTTTTCTCCCCATTGTAAAATGGAAGAAAACAACAAGAACAGCAGCCAGACCACGCAATGCGTCCAGCTCAACGTATCGTTTCTTTTGCACAGGATATTTTTATTTAACTTTTATACAGAATAACAGCATTAATAATAAAATATTTAGAAAGTGAACACGCAGATAAGTATTCTTACTAAAAGCAAAAGGGCCTCATTCGATGAGACCCTTTTGTCTATTTTACTGCAAACATATGTTATTTGCATTCCATTTTCTTCATAGGAGTATTGCTATCAAACTTCAGAGCAGCTTTATCCTTAAAAACCATCTTTCCGTCTTTTTCTTCTATATCACCAAAGCCTTCTATCAAATTATTATTTTTTTTCAGGAAAATAACCTCTCTGACAGATTGTACACCTTCAGACATAAAAGCATATTCTGCTAATAAGGTATCACCGTGCATCTGTCCGGTCAAAGAACCTGTATTTTTATCTTTTCCTGATAACTTATACTGCAATGTCCCTGTTACACTGTTGCCAGTCAAAGTAAATTGAGTAGCAATTGTGTCTTTGTCTGTTACATACGAATAACATTCCGTAGTAGAGACAGTTGCAGAATTGGTATCTTCTGTTTTGGTATCTGTCTGAGTTTGTTTAGTATCACACGCTGTAAGGCATAACAAAAAAATGCCTGAAATATAAAAATGACGCAAGTTTTGCATTACAAATTGGAATAAGTGAAAAGTTGAGTTATAAAAATTAAAGTTTTCTTGTAAATCGCATAATAGATACTTCATTCATATAGAAAGTAAGCATATTAGCTGATATAGTATATTTGTTCATTTTCTTTAAAGCATCCATAAAAACTTGTTCCCCTCCTCCCTCACAAAACATACGAGTCATGACAAAAGTATCTGGAAAACGAATAGTTTGATCTTTTATAGTAAACTTTCCTCTAAATGAATTACAACTGTTATTTCCAACTATAGTATGATCATTAGTATTTACGGTGATAGCAGGCTTCTGATTGAGATATAAACTATCAAAAGCAATTTTTACACCTGAAATATAATTTAACTCCCATGTACCATTGAGTGAAGCCAATGACAAAGAATCTGTGGCTGTACTATGATGGTTCCAAGTAAGCTTTTCTGTCAGATACATATAAGGCCCATGAAAGTGATGCACAAATACCTTGTCTTTACTATCCGGATATACCTTGTAATACTCTTCATCTGCCAGCAACACTATGATTGATCCTGTGCGTACATAATTATTGCTACTATAATATTCAGGTGATATATAACCGTTCAAGTTCTTCTTTACCAATTTGTATGCCATTTTACCCAAATAGTTCTGATAGCGTTTTTGAGCTTTAAGAGAAGGTTTGCTCAACCTATTGTACATATAGTTAAGGGCTATCCGCTGAAAAAACTTTTGTTTTCTAATAATCCCTCTGGCATTTGCAAATAGATTGGTTGTATTAAAATCATAGATCGTTTGAACAGAAAGTGGAACTTCTGGTACCCAATCTGCCGAATTAACTACATTATATGCCCAACCATTTTGTGTCATTGCTTCGTATTCATAAGCAAAAAACAAATTTCCCGGTTTAGGTCCTGCACTACAATAGGTCTTAAAACGTATATCTTCAGGTAGCTGCTTATTTTTTTGTAGGCTATACAAGTAGGCTGTCATCAGATAAGCAATACCTCCACCCTGACTATGCCCCATGATCAGCATATCTTTGATTCCCTTTTTATAACAGGAGTCTATTTTGGGCAGTATATCTTTCGATAGAAAAGCAGTACTCACAAGCCATCCTACATGTACTGCAGCTTTTGGATTTGATGCCAGTTCATAAACAAATTTCTCCTTGGCACTTATTTCAAGTTCTCCTTTGGCTGGAACCATAGCGGAATAAAAGTTTGCCAACCAGCTTACACTACTTGCAGCAGTACCTCTGATGCTGATAACACCCACAGAATGTTGTTTATTTACCCATAAATCCCAACGGTTCTCTAACCCAATTACCGGAGAGCGGTACACAAAATCATACTGTTGAGGCTTTGCGATAGCATTACTATAGGTTGTATCACCAAAGCGGGCAGAAACCTTCATTAATTCCATGTATTCTTCTTTATCAAATCCTGGCTTTAATACCTGCGCATAGGATGTCGTTAAAATTATAAATATCAATACAATAGAATTTGTGAAAGCTCGAAACATTTCCTTTTTCATATTGGACAAACTTTACGGATAAATGAACTGTCTTTTTAACTTCCTATCTGATTAATTGTTTTATATTCCTTTAAGAATAGGATACAGTTACTTAGTTAGCCACAAAAAAACCCTGTAGTGTACTACAGGGTCTTACTTTATATAAATCTATTTATTAAGGATTTGGCTTATCACTATTTGTCTTTCCCAATGAATTGATCCAAGCTGCAATTTTCAATGCATCAGCCTTAGGTACCTGTGGCATTGGTGCCATTGGAGTAGCATATCCAGGCCAGTTCTCAGGTTTTGGATTATAGATCAAGTCCACAATCTTTTCATTGGAATACTTACGCTTTGCCACATCTGCATAGGATGGACCTACCACTTTCTTTTCAGCAGAGTGACATGCCAGACACGTATGTTTACGTAATAAGGGCATAATCTCTTCTGTAGTAGGCACTGCCGCAGTTGCAGGTTTTACTTCCTTCTTGGTAGCAGGTTGCGTTCCTGTTTTTGTTGATTTGGCAGGAGTTTTAGAAGTAGCAGGAGTAGTTGCGGCGGCAGCCGAATTTTTCTTACTTACTTCTGCCATATTCAATTTCTCACCAGCAGGGATGGCATTAAGTGTGTAATAAGCAGTAGGGTGTACCAAAGACCATGAATTTTCACGAGTTCTCACACCTTCTAATAACAATTCATGCACATAATACTCACGCAGATTATCTACTACTACACGAACTTTCATTCCATCTTCACTTACTTTTACTCCCTTCACTGTACAACGCTCTTCATTGATGGTTGGACTACCATATACAGGATAGTATTTATATGTAAAGCTTTTTACCTGATAGGAAGCGATGTCTTCAGCAGAAGCTTTGTCTACAGGCATTGTAAATTCCACTTCAAATCCGTCAGGCATAGCACGTACAGCTTTCATTTCAAAAGGCATTTTTCCGTTCCAGATTAAGCGTTGCAGACCTTGATTAGCATCTCCGGCAGATCCCCATCCACGATTTGTCTCACCTACAAACAATGATCCGTCTTTACCCCAGGACATACGAAGTACACCTGACTGGAAACCACTGCGAAAATCAAAAGCAGCACCCTGATATTCTCCGTTTACTTTCTCAAGGAATACCCGCATGATTTTACTTTGACCCTGATCACCTACAAATACCTGACCAGCAAAAGGACCAAACTTACCTACAGTTTCATCTGTGATGATCTCAGAGTTAGAAATACCTAAGACCCCGTGAGGCAACCAAACGGCAGGTGTCTTTAATTGAGGAAAATCTTTTTTGTATGTGAATAATGGAGCCTCTTTTCCTTCACGATTGTTTTCAGGCTTCACAGCACGTCCATTCTGACGAACAAAACGTGGATCTACTTTGGCATACAATTGCTCAGTTGTAACTTTTACAGGCTTGTCTGTTAGTTCATTCACTTGGGTTTGTTTAGCCCAGCGCAAACCTGCGGGGTGGCCTGTAAAATCACCTTTCGCCACATGCCAGATACCACCAGATCCCATCCAGTCACCCTGGTTATCATCATAGAAAAATTCACCATCTATAATACCTATACCGCAAGGAGAGCGCATTCCTGTAGCCCAAGGTTCCATTTTACCATCAGGTGTAATACGCATGGTCCAACCTCTCCAGGGTACACGACTTTCCCCACGCCACCATTCTTCATCTCCAAAGGCTACGTTGCCCGTTACAAAGAAAGATCCGTCAGGAGCTATTTTAGGACCGAAACTATATTCGTGATAGTGTCCGGACAAAGGCCATGCATAGACAGTTTCATAGCTATCTGCTTTGCCATCGCCATTCTTGTCTGTCAGTTTGGTAAGTTCACCACGTTGTGCACAGTATAAAGATCCATCTTTGTATACCAGCCCCAGAATTTCATGCAATCCACTGGCAAACTTTGTAAAGGAAGGATACGCCCCATTGCTCATGTATGGATTCTTGATCACCCATACATCACCCCGGCGGGTAGATACAGCAATATCACCATTAGGCAAGGTAGTAACTCCACCTACTTCCATAACAATTCCTTCCGGAACCGGAATGGTAGCAATTTTATAAAAATCTTCTTCCTTAGGCGATTCCTGAGCCTGCATACTCAATGGTAGCAACACAGCTGCAGACCACCCAATAATATGTTTTAGAAATGTCTTCATATATATTTTGACAAAGCTTTTAATCTTTTAAACAGGTATTTTGAAACGGACATAATTGTATACAAAAATACAAAGAATGTCTGTTACCAAATAATAGAGTAACTGATCTGATTACCAGTTGTTACTGGCATAAGTAATTCCTGACGATTATTTACTGTACGTACTACAGGCTTTACACCAGCAGCATTAGCAAGCTTTATGAAATAAGATTTATCATCTATCAGATAACTACCATCAGGTTGAGCAACAATATCTTTTCCTTCTGCAATACGGCAGTAGAGATTAGTTGCAGATCCTGATACTTTCAGTGTACGAGTCAGACGCTTACCGCCATCTTCCGGACGAGTCATATCTTCTACCTCAGTTCCATAGATACTATATTTGAAAGTTGGAAGGCCTGTTGCATCCAATTCATAACCATGCCCACGATAGTTGGCTTCCGGAGTTAATGAATCTGGCCATGCAGTAGTATTGGTAGGTAATACAGAGAAATTAGGTACATCATTAATTTTCAACGTGCTACCCATTGGATCGGAATGTCCGTCACCCCGGTCATGCCACATAGGCGTTGCATTCAGGAAATCACCTCTCCAGCACTGTACCAGTGCACCATTATTCAGGTCTACTGTAAAGTTAGCACCTTCCAGGCTACCTACAGATACAGCATGTGTAATTCTCTTAGACTTAGTACCTTTTTCAAAATCAATAAAACAACGAACTATTTTAGGCTCTCCTTCCACATTGATCAGAATAGGATTTACAGGAGCATCCAGTGGCAATGAGCTTAATGTATTCAAAGGCATTCTGCGAACATCTGCACCCTCAATAAAAACACCTAACGCTGGTTTCATCCAGGAATCTCTTTTAGCTACCAATACCTCAAAAGTATGATCTCCAGCCGATAGGTCTGTTGTGGCAGAGCGTTCGTTCCAGGTACCAGTCATAGCTAACGGAGCCAGGATCTTCCCATCTATCTTCAAAAGGTTAAAACCATTGATTTGAGTATAGAACGTATATTTTCCGGCAGATTTTACATTGAGCTTACCAGTGTGTCTGATTATATAATCATTGGCAGCAGGCACATTTTCGATAGTTAGATCCTGTGTTTTGCCGCTTTGTACCACCTTAAACTTGGTATCTGCTTTTAAAGTATCACTGGAGAAAGGTCCTTTGCCATAACTGTATTGCAAATCTGACAAAGTTGGGATACTCATACCATACGTTTTGTAATAAATATTACGAAACGCTACCGGACCATGATCTCCCTGGATCAGAATTGGACCTGGTGTTTTCTCGTCTGGAAAAACAGCACCACGAGTAGGGCCTGTTACCTCCACGTTCTCATGAATGACAATTCCATTCAATACAACTCTCAGGAACTTTGCATTTGCCAGTTTATTTCCTGATGCGTCATAACGAGGTGCCTGAAAAGCAACTTCCAAATGCTGCCACAAACCAGGAGCTAAGCAGGCATTGGTACGTGGAGGAATTCCCTGATAGCCTTTTTGTCCTTCAGGTTTGCTGTCATCCCAGCGTTGATAAATCCCTCCACAATCACCATACGAAGGATTCTTTTTACCCCAACTATCCAGGAGTTGTAGTTCATAACGTCCTTGCAGGTAGATACCGGAATTAGACCCTTTAGCCATCATAAAATCCAGCGTCAGGTCAATATCTGCATGGTCAAAACCAAATGTAAGATTAGAGGTATTTTTCTTATCTGGCAGGTTTACCAACACACCTTTGCCTTTGCCGGTTTTTAATGCATTCTCCTGATTCAGATCAGCATTAGCATCACCAGCTATCTGCCAGTTGCTTCCTGTGGGTTTAAAATTGCTTAAATCTTCTAGCGAAAGCTGTTTCATCGGAACATCCTTGTTCTGAGCCAGTAATGCTCCTGAAAGCAATAGGGCACACCCGAACAAACATGTCTGACGAATGTTTACGAATGAAAACTTCATCATACAGTACAATTGTGAAATAAACAGTAGAAGGGATGGAAATATAGATTAAGAGCTGAAAGGTACAACATTCTCTTGTTTTGCAAAAAGAAGATTTGACGAAATATTCACTTTTAAATAAAATATATCTACAAATGATGTACTTTCAACAAAATAATTTAGCATTAATCTTTACTTAGTAGAAAACATAGATACTTGTTATCGTTGTGTTTTCCATTTACTTTTTTGAGAATTAGTAGTTGTCTGCTGTATAGTGCTTTTGCGGGTATTCTGCGTTTGGAGCAATTGGCTAACCAGCAATGCAGCTATTTCAGCTTCTTCTTCATTAGCATCTGTTTGTAACAAATCCGGTGTAAAGTATTTATTCACAAAGTTTGTATCAAAACTGCCATCCAGAAAAGCAGGATGTTCCAAAACAAATCTGCAGAATCCCAGTGTGGTTTCTATTCCCGTAATCTGATATTCATCAATAGCCCGCTTCATTCGGTCAATAGCTTCAGTACGATCTTTTCCGAAAGTAATAAGCTTTGCAATCATAGGATCATAGTAAATAGGAATACTCATTCCCTGTTCAAATCCGTCATCTACTCGTACCCCTGCTCCCTGAGGACGAACATAGGTTACTAACTGACCAATGTCCGGGAGAAAGTTATTCTTAGGGTCTTCTGCATATACACGCACTTCCACTGCATGACCATGAATGTGAAGGTCTTCTTGAGTAAAAGATAGTTTTTCACCTGCAGCTACTTTAATCTGTTCTTTTACCAGATCCACGCCTGTGATCTGCTCAGAAACAGGATGCTCCACCTGAAGACGGGTATTCATTTCCAGAAAATAGAAATTCAGGTCTTTGTCTACTACAAATTCAACAGTACCTGCTCCATAGTAATTACAGGCCTTTGCTGCAAATACAGCAGCCTGTCCCATTTTTTCGCGTACTTCAGCGGTTAATACAGCAGATGGAGCTTCTTCGATTACTTTTTGATGGCGACGTTGTATGGAACATTCCCGTTCAAACAGGTGAACGATATTCCCATGTTTGTCACCCAATACCTGAATTTCAATATGCTTGGGAGAAGTTATGTATTTCTCAATAAAGACCGATCCATCACCAAAAGCGGCAGTTGCTTCAGAAATAGCTCGCTGCATCTGTTCTTCCAGTTGAGATTCTTCTTCAACCAATCTCATTCCTTTCCCCCCTCCTCCGGCACTAGCTTTAATCAATACAGGATAACCAATTCTTGCAGCTTGCTCTATAGCAATTTTGACCTCACTTACAGCAGACGGAATGCCTGGCACCATAGGTATGTCATATTTTGCGACAGCATTCTTCGCAGCCAGTTTACTTCCCATCACTTCAATAGACTCTGGTGAGGGTCCAATAAAAATCAACCCATTGTCTTCAACCAACTGTGCAAACTTTGCGTTCTCAGATAGAAAGCCATATCCAGGATGGATGGCATCTGCTCCACTTTGTTTGGCTACTTCAATAATCTTTTCCATCTGCAGGTAAGACTGAGCCGAAGGAGGTGGTCCTACACAATAGGCTTCATCAGCTGCCCGAACATGCAAGGCCTTACGGTCAGCCTCCGAATAAATGGCGACAGTAGCAATACCCATTTCCTTTGCAGAACGAATAATCCGTAAGGCAATTTCCCCCCGATTGGCAATAAGAATTTTCTGAATAGACATACAAAACTACCGATTTATTGATAAGCAAAGATAGTATTGGATTCTGGGGATGCAAGACAAAACTTTTAGGAACATAAGAGATTCTCTTTTATATACTTAAAATTTAAAATGCTCTGTTTCATGGAAAGTCAAAATATATACTAAGCAAACCTACCTACAAATCATACACTCAAAACGATGCCAGTTCTCTATGAATTTCAAGTTTTATACAAATACACTTATTAAAATTAATACTTTAATTAGCTATTTATGTAACTTTATGCTGTAATTACTAGCCTCATTCATTTAACAATAACTTTATTATTTCTATTTACACTCTGACCGGAAATGGAATCTGTAGAAAATATTCAATCAATTTATCCTATCATTAGGCTTTATCTTCATACAGCTTTCTGATTCACATATATGCTGTAAGGGATATTAACAGTACCTATATCCCTTTACTTTACTTCACAGACAACCAATCCTATCGTTTAACCTTTATAAATAAAAAATATAACTACGTCCGCACAAAGCAACTATTTATGCGTCTTACCTTTACTATACTTATCCTTTTATCTTCATTCACCACATTTTCACAGGTAAAGATCCAGAATCTTTATTTTAACAGTACTCAAAATATTCTCCGGCTTAATTTTGCAAACCTTCCTCCCACCCCAACATATACAGGTATTGCAGGTATTAGTAAAAGTACAACCGAACCTGAAATTGCAGAAGGTATTGCTCATGTGGAGGATACGGAAGGTAACGTAATTATTTGGGTAAATTCCAATGGAGTATATGACAAAACTGGTACACTTATGCCTGGATCTGCAAGTATTTTAGCAGATCCATCTTCAACTGAGATTGTAATCTGCCCTGTACCCAATACCACTGATCAATTTTATATTTTCTATAACAAAAAATTGTGTTCAACCTTATTGTATGCGATTGTAGATATGAAGCAACGCAATGGATTAGGAGATGTAACTACTCAAAATAATCCCATTGATGTAGCCAATACCTATGCAGAAGGGCTTGAGGTCATAAAAATCCCATGTAGTAATGAATACTGGCTTATTGCCTATCAATGTAGTATAGGCTTTAAACGGTTTAGGATTGGTATTGCGGGTATTGGAACAGGTACTTTGGTGCAATCTCTTACGATTACTAACAACAATACAGAGGCTAATTATGAAGGACGTGGAGAATTAGACTATCACAACGGAAAAATTGGTTACTCCATTTCATCGAAAAACAGAGCATATATTGCTGACTTTAATCCAACAACAGGTTCTCTTTCAAATGGCAAACTCCTATCATTCATTTCTGGGGTAAATAAGTCCAATGATGGTATGTATGGCGTTGAGTTTTCGCCGGATGCAACCAAAGCCTACTTTACAGACTGGAATAACAGGGATATCTTTGGAGATATTGCTTCAAACAATTTGTTTCAGTATGATTTTGTTACTCAACAAATACATTCCTGGCTTATTCCTTACCAAACATGTTCCCTTAGCCAAAGTGAGGTAGAAGGATTAGGACAAATAGAACTGGGAAGAGATGGAAAACTGTACATTCCACATGTAAAGGGTTGTCAGATTACAGTAATTGATAATCCTAATTCAACAACTCCAACTTTTAGCACAATTGATGTCAATACGGTATTATCAACAGGCGTATCTGATCATATTCAATCCGAAA
This sequence comes from Xanthocytophaga agilis, assembly GCF_030068605.1. Classification (NCBI taxonomy): domain Bacteria; kingdom Pseudomonadati; phylum Bacteroidota; class Cytophagia; order Cytophagales; family Rhodocytophagaceae; genus Xanthocytophaga; species Xanthocytophaga agilis. The sequence continues at coordinate 139,600 of NZ_JASJOU010000020.1, read as the reverse complement.
TTTTTGTTCCTGTAAGTCTCGCAGCCAGCAAAACATCAATCTGTAAGGGAGAAAGTGTTACACTTACTGTCACAGGTAATACCAGCACGTATCGATGGTCTTCAGGAATAACAGGAAACTCTTCATCTGTAGTTGTAAGTCCTGAATCACAAACAACATATACTGTTTATGCGCTGAACCAATATGGATGTGAAGATTCATCGTCTGTTACTATCAAGGTGAAAGATGTCACCTCAGAAATTTCTGTAACGACACCCCCTTCAGCTTGCAGCCTTACCTCAGTCACACTTACAGCTCCAGCCAATATGGATTTGTATAAATGGTATCTAGATGGCCAATTACTCAATAATCAAACCCAATCCTCTCTGGTTGCTACTCAAAGTGGTTCTTACAAAGTAATTGTATCATCAGATGATTGTGTAGCAGAATCTGATGAAATGGTTATAGAACTTGATACAGGTAAGTTAAAAATCTCCAATCTGATTACACCAGATAAAGATGTAAATCATAAAAATGAGACGTTCAAAATTATAGGTACTCGTAGTACACTCAAACTTATCATTTGCAATCGTTGGGGACAAGAAGTGTATATAAGCTCTCATTACCAAAATGATTGGGCTGCGGATAATTTACCAGATGGACTTTATTATTATTATGTGAGTAGTGCCGAAAATTGTTTTCCACCGCAGAAAGGCTGGCTACATGTCTTACGTGGCCCTCAGAATTAAGTTGTATAGTGTAAAAATAAACCCCTGTGTAGACAGGGGTTTATTTCATAACAGATTCAGAATGTTCTTAGAATCTAAATCCAAAAGCAATGGAGCGTAAATCAGGACCATGCTCTTCTGTAAATAAAGGATTCAGATCATACTTGAAGAAAATATCAATTCCTCTGATACCTACCAATGCCTGCACACCATATCTGACATTATTCAGATAAAAGTTGCTGGTTTCGTGATCTTTCTTGCCATCAGAATCTTTTATTTTAGAGTAACTATGTAGCCTGTATCCAACAAAACCTCCTACCCCAAAACGAAATGATCTGCTGGAGTGTCCGAATTGTAATACAGGCATTACAGGTATACTTGCATAGATAGAAGTCAGCTTTGACTTTTTCAGATCTTTTACATTCGACCCGTCCAGCACTTCCACAAATTCTACACCAGTAACCCCTTTTTCAATTCGTGTATTGCTGTCAAACATATAGTTATAAAAACTAGCTTCCAATCCATAGGTAAGCGACAAAGGACTGCGACTACCACCAATACGTGTTTTATAAATATGGGATATGGCTACATATCGTGACCCTAAAGGCCTCAATGTATAATTAAGGTTCTGTTCTGGAAATTTGCCATCTCCTGTCAGGTAGTTATCTAATCCCAGATCAAAATACCATTCACTACTAGTACGTTTGCGTTTATATACTCTAGGCTGAGAATTAGAAGTAGAATCACCACTACCTACATCTCCATCTTTTCCTCCGATTCGTATGGAAAAAGTGGACTCTCCTCTTTCGGTGTCTTTTATAGTCACTTGATTATCCCGAACCAATACAGTATCTCCATTCATTACAAAGCTGGTATCTTTTCCTGCTCTGGTATCTGTCTTTTCCTGAATCTCAATAACCCTGTTCACCAATGCATTCAGGTCATAATTTCTTAGTGCCTGTAGTTCGGCTTTATCAGTTGTCTGAATAGCAATACGTGTTTTCTTACCTAAAAGGATAATAATTGAATCCCTTCGCTCTTCAGGAAATGAATTAAAAGCCATTGCTGTACTCATCACTCCCCAAAATAATGTAACAAAAATTAACCGTTTCATAGTTGTAGATAGAATTGTGTTTAGTCCTTCTTTCATTCTTACTTTTAATATATGGGTTTATGAGTGATCAGTTTTTAGTATTCCGGTCCTTAACCCAGGCAACAATAGCCTCTTTATCCAGATTAATTTCCGATTTTTTAGCTTTCTTAATTGCCTGCCATAACTTTCCAGCCTTCCTTGCAATAGGTTCATCTGTAGTATCTCCTTTATTTGATGCAGTCAAATTAGCATCAGCAACTTCTACGACCACGACTGTAACTGTATTTTCCTGAGACCTTGTTTCTGGCCTCACAGCAGGCACAACGCTGGCAATCATCTCTTCTTTCGGAGTAACTGTAATCTTGTCATCCGGCTGTGTCTTCTTATCTATCACAGGTAAGTCAGGACCTTTAGCAATCAGTTTATCCTCATTCTCATTGATAGGAGATACTACTTTCTTCGGCTCAGGTTGTTTTACATTTTTCCCTGATTTTTGATTAGAAGATATATCAGTCTCACTATTTGAATAAGTTGTATGTGATTCTGCTGTTGGCCTGGTTATTTCTACATTTTTTGTGTTCTCAGTTTTTTCTCTATCTTCTATGCTTTTTACAGGAACAGTAGGCTTATTTACCTTATGGGGATCTGATACTGCCATCTGTATTCCTTTATCCTCTCTCCAATAACGTATACCTACCAATCCAAGAATAAGCAAAGCAATAGCAGCAGCAATAGAGAGATATAATCCTTTTTTACTCTCTTTTTTTTTCGTCATTCTTCCCTGGAGCTCATCCCACGCACGAGAAGATGGCATTTTCTCGACATCATACAACCGTTTGGTAAACAGATCATCAACCGGATGTTTCTTTTGTTTATGCATATCTTACTTCGTTTTACTTTGTTTCTACTAATCAATAATTCTCCTTTTTCACTCTACTTTTTTCCATTTTATAGGATTATATCAGGTAAAGACAGTCAAATATTTATGTTATCCTATCTGTTTCTCCACGTTTAGCATTTTTTTTTCAGCCTTACGTAGATTTTCCTGTAACAATCCCCTTGCACGACTTAATTGTGATTTGGATGTATTTTCACTAATACCTAATTGTTCTGCAATCTCCTTATGTGAATACCCTTCAATAGCATACAGGTTAAAAACAGTGCGATAGCCGTCAGGCAGTTGCTGAATCAGAGCTAGCAAATCTTCTGTCTCAAATTCATCTCCATCTATATGCATAACGGCTTCCTCATTGTAAACCGTTTCAATCTCCACTTCCAGAAAAACACTTTTATTTCTGCGAACCTGTTGTAATGCTTCATTAACCATAATACGTCGTATCCATCCTTCAAAGCTTCCTGCAAACTGATACTGATCTATTTTCTCAAAAATTTTCAGAAAACCATTAATCATCACATCCTCCGCTTCCATCTGATCTTTGATGTAACGAGTACAAACGCCCAACATTCTACGTGAATACCGATTATACACTTCACGTTGTGCAGCAGCATCATTCCGCTGACAAGCCCGAATGAGTTTTTCCTCGTTATCCCATTTTTGTATGCGTAGAAACATACGTTCTTTGAATGTGTTAGTTGTAATTGATTTTCATAAGGTAGATGCAAAAAAAAGAAGGCAGGTTGCGCCAATGTTAAAAAAAAATCACTTTTCTTAACATATTAGACATAACAACCACATTATCAAACACTTACCGTTAAAATATTTTTTTATTCTCTACCAATAAAAAAGAAACCCGTTTGAAAACGGGCTCAAAATACTAGTCATACGAAAAACAACAAAAGATGGTAGCACTATTCTTTCTATTTCAAAATATCTGTTATCACATTACTAAAAAAACTAACTCACTTACTATCAAACCGATATAAAGCTATTTATTTCCCGCCACGGTCATTGTCCTTTTTTTTAAATATTGAGCCAGTTCTTTCATACTCTCCTGGCTGATGTATTTGTCTTTGCCATCTTCTGCTTTTAATCTCACAAAACCAAGAGGTAGTCCTGTCATACTATCAATGACTGCATGCAGATAGTTGGTAACAATTTTCTGTTTTTTGGACTGTATTTCTGGCACTATCTGTAGTAGGGCCAGATTTGGGTTACCCTTTACAGCACTTTCATTAAAGCGTTTAGCATCTACAATGACAAAAGGATAAGGATAAACTTCTTTAATATCCTCATATGATAAGCCATGTGCCAACCAGTCTTTACGTAAAAGTAGTGTTTTAGCATGCATATCCGCTTCGGCACGTGGCAATACTTCCTCCCATTCATAAGGTGTAGCCCTGTTCTGCAAAGTACTGTCAATCAGATAGTGCTCTACAGCTTGTACTCCGAAAACCAAATCAGCTTTTTCAGGTGTTATATTGGGAAGATTTTGTCTGAAGAGGGATTGAGACTTCGGCAAGTCCTCCAAAAATTTAATCTCCATTACACTATAATTGCGCCAATGTTCCCGGAGGGCATTCAACTGCCTGTAATTTTCCGGAAACAATAAACGCTGATGATTCCGTCCCCCCTCATCTCCTTTTATAGTGAAGTTATCAATAGTGGTGCAGTAAATAACTGCATAGTTTTTTACCTGTGTTTTTCGCAGACGATCTGCATCATTCATTGTCATATAATTAGCAGAACTATCCCACTTCCAGTATTTTTCCACTGCATGTTTCAAGGCTGCATTATAAGCCTCAACTCCTTCTTCATACGCTACTACCTGATCATGTTTCTTTTTCTTCTTCATTAACTCGATCACTTTCTGTGAGGGTTGCTCCATTATCACAATCAACTCTCGCTGAGCTAGCTTTTTCATCAAGGCTGGACTTCCGAAACCACATTGAGCATAACCAGCACAAGCAACAAAGAATAAAAACAGGTATGGGTAGAATTTTCGCATAAACAAATATAAAAGCAATTATTTGTTAGAAAAATTATATACTTTGCATTTAGCTATCAATAACTTGCAGAGTTTCTTATAGGGCTCCCCCAAGTTCCACATTTCATTTGAAAGTTTCACAGAATCTATATTTTTTTTCGATAGAAGTATCTTTTTATAAGTTAAAATTATAACCCTTTCAAAGAATTTCATATTTTGAAAAACAACTACGCCCTCTCTATTCATATTAGAGTAAGCTTGCTGCTGCAATTAGTATGCATGTTGGTCTATAAGCAAACATGCATGGGACAAGAATTGTCTCAGATCCGATTTTCAGGAAACTTTAAAGATGTACCACTAAGTGAAGTTTTGCAGTCTCTCGAACAACAAGCACTGCAACAACAGCAAAGGATACATTTTTTCTATGAGACATCTAGCACATCTACACTAAAAGTTCATGCCACATTTACCAATGCACCTCTTGTCCAGGTCATGCCATCTGTTCTTGCTTCTACACAGTTAAGTTACTTACTATATGACTCTCACTATATTTTATTAGTTAATAAAGAAGATCTATCTTCTCTATCATTATCTCCTCATATGGTAGATTCTGTTGGAAGAAAGATACATCCTGAAAATATACCTTCAATTGAAGCAACTAACGATTCTCAGGAAACGATTCGAGAAAAAATGAATCTTATAACTACCAAACGAGGTACAAAGACGTATTCGATTACAGGGTTATTAACGGATGCTACCAATAATAAAAAACTGGAAGGGGCTACAGTATATGTAGAAGAGATCCGATCAGGGGTTCTGTCTGATACAGACGGAAACTATCAACTGGCATTACCGGCAGGAACTTATAATCTGGTATATAGCTATGTAGGCTTTCAATCCAAAAGAAGACAGATATCTGTTCGCTCCAATCAGACTATCAATATAAGTTTGTTAAACACAGATATTCGTTTGAGAGAAGTAGTAGTAACAGCTGAAGCTGTTGACCGAAATATCTCAACCACTCAAATGGGTATAACTAAACTTAATATACGCACTATCAAAAAAATGCCTCCTTTGTTAGGGGAAGTAGATATCGTTCGCAGTGTTTTATTACTACCAGGGGTAAGTACTGTAGGTGAAGGTTCTACTGGCTTCAATGTGCGGGGAGGCAGCATAGATCAAAATCTAATTTTAATGGATAATGCGCCTATCTACAATACCTCTCATATGTTTGGCTTATTTTCTGTTTTTAATCCGGACATTGTAAGAGATGTTACTTTATATAGAGGTGGGATTTCAGCCAGATTTGGAGGAAGAGTGTCCTCTGTACTAGATATTCAACTGAAAGATGCCAATGCACAAAAAGTTACTGTAAATGGAGGTATAGGACTAGTAGCCAGTCGATTGGCAATTGAGGCTCCTATTATCAAAGACAAGCTTTCATTTATTGTAGCAGGAAGAGGCAGTTTTACAGACTTTTTATTAAAAAATCTTCCGAACGAATCACTTCGCAAAACACGAGCCAACTTCTATGATGTAAATACAAAGGTAGATTATCGTATTAACGCCAAAAACACATTAAGCCTGTCAGGGTATATCAGTGATGACTTTCTTCAAATCAATGCAGATTCCATTCTTACCATTGCAGTTAATTCTTCCATTACACAATACCGATGGAGTAACAAATATGGTGTATTGAAATGGCAGCATTTCTTCAGCGAGAAGTTAACAAACACAACCTCTCTTACATACAGCAATTATACAGCTAAGGTTATTAACCCCACTGCACCAAATGAATTTAAGATACCCAGTCGGCTCAAGCAATTTACAATCGGTTCCGATTTCAGTTATCAGTTGAACGACAACCATAAACTAAATTTTGGTATACAAGGCATTCGGTATTTTGTTCAACCTGAAAATCTGGACGTTACCTTACCCAGTGATATCAATCCAATTGCTCTACCCACTGAACATGGGATAGAAACAGCTATGTATCTGGAAGATGATTTCATCATTAACAAGATGCTGACACTCACCTATGGGTTACGATATTCCCATTATCTGAACATAGGTCCTGCAACTGTCAACATGTATGCGACAGACTCACCTCGGGAATCGCTCTCTGTTATTGATTCAACAAAATATGGATCTGGATCTGTCATAAAAACCTATGGAGGTCTTGAACCCAGACTGTCTCTGAAGATCAGCCTAAATGAAAGCAGTTCGATAAAAATTGGCTATAATCGAATGCGACAATATATTCATCTTATCTCCAATACAGCATCAGCTATCCCAACGGCACGCTGGCAGCTCAGCAACACCTATATAAAGCCTCAAATGGGAGATCAGATTGCCGTGGGTTATTTCCGGAACATATTCGGCAATATGTTTGAGACATCTATAGAAGTATACTATAAAAAGATCTATAACTTCCTAGATTATAAAGATAACTCTGTTGTCTTTCTGAATCGCAATATTGAAACTGCAGTTCTACAAGGTCAGGGGCGATCCTATGGTGTAGAGTTATTACTACGAAAAAATATCGGAGAATATCTGACAGGCTGGATGAGCTATACCTATGCCAGAACTTTTGCTCAGATGAAAAGTCAGTTTGATAGAGAACAGGTAAACGAAGGAGACTGGTATCCTGCCAACTATGACAAACCTCATACATTCAACTTGGTGTTGAATTATCAACTAAAGAAACGTATCGGGTTTTCCATGAATTATACATACAGTACTGGCAGACCTGTCACTTATCCGGAATCCAAATTTGTATATGGTGGTATTATAATTCCGGATTATGGTCTACGAAACCAACGCAGAATCCCAGATTATCACCGCCTGGATGTAGCTATAAATATTGATAGTGGCTATCGGAAAAAGAAGAAGGTAGATAAAAGCTGGACATTTGCGGTATATAATCTCTACAGCCGTAACAATGCCTATTCTGTGTTCTTCAGGCAACAGGGAGGTAGTGCAAATGCCTATAAACTATCCATCTTTGGGGCTGCCTTCCCTTCTCTTACCTATAATTTCAAATTTTAAAGATACATTTTCATTCTATGAGATACCCTATTATATATTTATCTTGTATCTTATTAGCTTCTCTGCTGACCAATTCGTGTATTACGCCATATGATCCAGATCTTCACACGGCAGAATCACGTATTGTTATAGAAGGGCTTATATCTACTTTACCTGGTCCGCAAAAAGTACGTATTACTCATTCTGCAGTGTATACCAATGCTACAGCAGGTACCAATATTGGCATTCCGGGAGCAATTGTATACGTTACAGATGATCTTGAAAACCGCATCGACTATACAGATATTGGAGGTGGCAACTATGAAACATATATCCAAGGTAGTATAGGACGTTATTACCAATTGCATGTAATAACTCCTGATGATAAAGAATATACTTCCGAACCAGATTTGTTAAAACCCGTTCCACAGATTGATAATATCTATTGGGAATACAACCGAGAAAAAAAAGAGATTAATGTATATGTAGATTTGACAGATGCTCCTACTCCAGGAGATGGTTACTTATGGAAATGGCAACATTATGAGAAACTAACCTATTGCAAATATTCAGAACTGATTGTACAACCAAATGGCACCTCATCCTGGACGCAGTGTCGAGAATGTTGTACAGACTGTTGGGATATTACCCAGTGCCGTTCCTGTGTCAATATAGCAGGTGACCAATATACTAATGGAAATCAAATCAAAAAGCAGCTGATTACCTCTGTCCCTTATAGTGATTATACGCCTTATTATCTACTTATAGAGCAACGATCTCTAACAAGTAATGCGTATGCATTCTGGAATTCTGTAAAAGCACAGACTTCCAACACCGGCGGTCCATTTGATGCAGCTCCTGCACCCATACTTGGAAATATAAAAAATGTTGCTAACTCCAAAGAAAAAGTTCTTGGTTTCTTTGGAGCCTCTGATATTATTCAAAGACCCTACTGGCAGGATAGAAATCAGATTGATGACACTCCGAATCCAGCCCAGCCTCCATTCTGTGCACCTGCTTCAGGCCCTCCACCTATATGTTATGCATGTATTGAAGATGCGGGTTATCGCACCAACTTTCAACCACCCGGATGGAACAGATGACAGATTCCATCCTTGATGTATGACTTTCATTCTCTACTTTATCTATGCAAAAACACCTTAAACCCTGGCTACTAGTTATTGGATTAATACTAACAGCAAGTATAGAGTCAGCCTATCTTACAGCCCCCAAAGACGATATTTTAAATCAGATCCTCAAAAAACTCTCTGCGTATCAGGAAACTTATACTCCAGAAAAAGTATACCTTCATCTAGATAAGCCTTACTATTTTTCAGGGGAAGACATCTGGTTCAAGGCTTATGTAGTCAGCGCAATGACTCATCTGACTGATTCAACAAGCGGAGTTTTGTGTGTGGACTTACTCAACAGTAAAGGAACAGTAGTAAGTACTGAAAAAATAAAGCTTACTTCGGGAGAAGGTCATGGAAATATTTTGCTGGGAGAAGAGCTTCCAACAGCAACGTATCAACTTCGTGCTTATACACGCTGGATGCAAAATGGCAAGGCGGATTTCTTCTTTCACAAACAGATTTCAATCCTGAATCCAAATAATATTCCATCCCCCACAAAGTCCACAGACACAGGAATAGATGTACAGTTCTTTCCAGAAGGAGGAGATCTGATAGAAAATCTGGAAAGTACTATTGCCTTTAAAGTTACAGATAAACAGGGAAAAGGTATTGCCAGATCAATCAGGATAATCTCAGATACGAAGGATACTATGGGAACCTATACTACCATGCATCATGGTATAGGAACCTTTCGCTTTACACCTCTGGCAGGCAAAAGTTATCAGGCCGTAGTTCAAGATCAATCTAAAAAATCTATTGTAGTCTCACTTCCTAAACCTCGTTCGGAAGGATGGGTAATGCACACAGATAATATAGCCAATAATCTGCTGCTATCTGTGCAGTCAACCAGGAGTCTGGAAGAAAAATTGTATATAGTAGTACAAAATAGAGGCAAGAGTATCTACCAAAGTGAAGGACGCATTTTAAATGGAAAATTTTCGTTACAACTTCCAGGTAGTCTGTTTCCAACAGGAACCACTCAGATTACCTTATTTGATGCCCAAGGAACTCCTCAGTGTGAACGACTTGTATTCTTCAATCAAAATGATCACATTCAGATTCAATTAACGTCAGATAAAAAATCGTATCTGCCACGTGAAAAAGTAACTCTGACATTGACAGCCCGTGACGCACAGGGTAAGCCTATAACAGGTAATTTTTCTATGGGTGTTACAGACACACGTAGCTTCTCTTATCCGGAAGAGAATATCTTAACGAATCTTCTTCTTACTTCTGATCTGAAAGGAAACATTGAAGATCCAGGATTTTATTTTCAAAACAATAATCCGAATGCAGTAAAAGCGCTGGATAATCTGATGCTTACACAAGGCTGGCGACGCTTTGCATGGAAAGAAATCCTGCAACCTAACTTACCGTCACCTGCCTATGAACATGAACCGGATATTGCACTCACTGTCAGACTACTAGATAAAAACACAAGAAAAATTATCCCAGCGCAAGTTCTTCTGGTTTCAGCTCCAGGTACAAACTCTGTTTTTCGATATGGCTATACAAATGCAGAAGGTAAAATTCATCTGAATAGTCTGGATTTTTATGATTACCGTAATGTTATAGTCAGCATTTACGATAAAGAGTTGTATTCATCAGCTATCGTTGTTGTAGATTCAGCAAGTAGTGCACCTTATTCTACCGGAATACTTCCCACAGTTCTGATTACGGAAAATATGACCCAAGCAACAAACCGAAAAAAGATATGGTCTATGATCCAACAAAACCACGCGTCTGCTGAATCTTCGAATGTGTCTATTTCTACCAGTGATACCCTACGCCCTGTTCAACCCATCTACCAGAAAGCAGATGACAGGATCAAACTGGATGACTACACTCTGTTTCCAACTATGGAAGAGGTCATTCGGGATATAATCCCCTGGGGACTGCTCACACACAAAAAGGGACAGACAGGTTTTCGTATTCTTAACCCGGATACAAAGCTTTATTTTAAATATAATCCATTATATCTCATTGATAATGTACCTATCCACAATATAAATCCTATTCTTAGTCTTGATCCAACTGCTGTACATTCTATTGAGTCTGTACGAAGTGCTGTAGGAAGGGGACAATTTGGAGAGATAGGATATTATGGCATCTTTTCGGTTTTTACCAAAGCCGGAGATTTTTACCCTTCCAATGAACCTGGATTATTTAATTTTCCAGTACGTGGATTTCAAAAAGTTCGTGAGTATTATTCACCCAAATATGAAACGCCCTTGCAGAATCAAAGACAACCTGACTTTCGGAACTTGCTGTACTGGAATCCTTCTGTTCAAACGGATGCTACCGGAAAGGCGACTCTGACCTTCTATAATTCAGATGACTTAACCACATGGCGTATCATAGCAGAAGGCATTTCCAAAGATGGTAAACCAGCAATGGGAAATGCAGAATATACCGTTACGATGGATTTAGCCAGATAGAATATCTATCAGACTATATATACAAAGGTCATAAAAATTCTGGAAACAAACCCATCTCAGGATTTTTTATGACCTTTGGCATGTTATATATCTGGCAGTGTGTTTACCTTGCCCACACAATACTTAATTTTATTATGGAAGTTCAGAAAAAAGACATTACAGATATCAAAGACATTGAACAGTTTGTCAATACATTTTATGGCAAAGCACGTGAAGACGAGTTGATTGGCCCCATTTTCAATAATGCAGTAAAAGACTGGTCACATCACTTACCTGCTATGTATAAATTCTGGAGCCAGTTATTGCTTGGCACAATGGATTATACAGGCAGCCCGTTTGCTAAACATATTCCCTTACCTATTGAGAAACAACACTTTGACCGCTGGATACAACTTTTCTATACTACTATCGATGAACTTTTTGAAGGTCCGAAAGCAGCAGAAACTAAAGACAGAGCCTATGCAATTGCGGCAACGTTTGAATATAAACTGCGGACTATCCGTAAACTTGCATCGCAACCCTAAGCATGTATTTGAAAAGGCTCATTTACTATAATTGCGATTTTAATGATTGATTTTCTTGAGAAAAGGTATACTTTTGGGACCTAATAGTTTATACATTTGCATCACATCCTTTATCCTTTTCTCAGGATAGCTTTTTATGCGAAAAATAGTAACCGCACTGCTCCTTTTTTCTCTACTGCTGCAAACATTCAGCAGAGCAGGCATCTATCTTTCGTTTAAAGTCAATCAGGATTACATTGCACGGGTACTTTGTATCAACAAAGCAAAACCTCAGTTGAACTGTAATGGGAAATGTTATCTGGCAAAAAAATTAAAACAGGCAGAAGAACAGGAACAAAAACAAGTCCTGTTGAAAACCCTTGAACTCAATCTCTGCTGCCAGGAACTGCACGCATTTAACTTTGCGCGTATCCCTCTGATTGTAAACCGGAAGCTGGTGCCATTCTATCTGGTTAAACCTACATTCAGCACATTGCTGAACATCTTCCACCCTCCCCGTATGTAAGTTTCTACATCTCTTTTTCTGTAACTGATGCCTTTTGTGTCTTTATGGGATTGGTATGGCGTATTAGCAGTATACATACTTATTGCCAACCCACCCATAGTACATCTTTAGAATAAAGCAACGGACACGTAAGGAGTCTTACGTCAGACTATCCTATCATAAAATACAGAGATAAAATCGATAACCGGCTTTTCTATACAAAGGATAAGCCCTAATACCTTATTGCCTCTGTTTTGCCATATGATATTGGGTTGGAGACTCCATACTATGCCACTTAAGGCAACACCCACTTTGTAGAACTTATTTTAACCTATATGAAAAAATACTATAACCTCACTATATCCTTTGTTTGTTGCTTTCTTTTTTGCTTTACAGCATTTGCTCAACAAACTATCAAAGGAGTCGTTTTTGACAATCAAACACTTGAACCACTGGCAGGTGCAACTGTCTCTATCCCTAATACAACAACAGGAACCCAAACCAACGAGAAAGGACAATTTGTCTTACAAGCTTCAACTGAAAAAATCCTAATCTCCTTTATTGGATACGAATCTCAGGAAATTGTTGTGGAAGGTGCCTCTCTCAAGGTGGCACTAGCACCTATGGTTGGTAATCTTCAGACTGTAGTAGTAACAGCCAATCGGGAAGCTGGTTTACGAACCCAATCTCCTGTAGCAATCAGTAAGCTCTCTCCTACGCTTATTAATGATACCAAACCTACCAATTTGTATGAGATCATAAACAAAGTCCCGGGAGTGGTGATGCTTAACTACAACAATGAACAGCATGCCATGAGTATACGTCAGCCGATGACGACCAATTCCTATTTTCTGTATATGGAAGATGGGATTCCTGTTCGGCCTATGGGTGTCTTTAATCACAATGCACTAATAGAAATGAATATGATGGCTATTTCGTCTGTTGAAATAGTGAAAGGTCCTGCCTCCTCTCTCTATGGTCCGGAAGCCGTAGGAGGAGCATTAAACTTTATCACCCAACGGCCTACTGCTATTCCTACCGCCCGTGCAGGTATTCAGTTTGATGATTATGGATACAAACGTTTTCAGTATAGCGCAGGAGCTACCGCAGGTCGGTTTGGTTTCTTTCTGGGAGGATATCTTGCCAGACAAACTAATTCATGGATGGATCAAAGCGATTTTGAGAAATCCTCTGTGAATGCCAGAGCAGAATACAAACTTGCTGATAAAACAAATCTTACAGGTACATTTACTTATAACGATTATTATTCTGAAACAGGAGGCACTGTAGACAGCACAGCGTTTTATAGTCGTTCCTATAAATCCAATAATGATTTCACCTATAGGGCTGCAAATGCTATCCGTGCCAGATTATCATTAGAACATACCTGGAATACACAAGCTACCACAACTATTACGTCTTATTTCAGAGACAACTCCCTGAAACAGAATCCAAACTACTCTATTATCTGGACAGCAGGCAGTACTACAGCAACCGGACAGATCAACGAAAATGCCTTTACTTCCTATGGAGTGGTAGCGCAACATTCACAACGGTTTGACTTCCTTCAATCAAAGCTGCTGGTAGGTGGCATGTATGATTACTCAAAAAATCCATACTATGCCTATACCACTCAATTAGCAGCCCAATTACGTGCAGATGGAAAGTCTGTTGAGAAATACACGCTCACACAAGAATTACCGAATGACTATTTGTCCAGATACAAAGCAGATATTTATAACTCTGCACTCTTTACCCAATGGGATTTTGAACTCATACAAAAACTACGTATTTCCCTTGGAGCCCGTTATGATCGAATAGCGTTCGATTATGTCAACTATCTTGACAACAATGCTACGGGTTCAAAGTCGTATAGCCAGTTTACGCTTAAGCTTGGCTTAACCTATGATCTGGGTAAGGACAAAGGCCTGTATGCAAACTATTCCAAAGGTTTCTCTCCTCCTGCCCTTACAGCTATTTTCCGAAAAAACACCAATGCCACAGAAAGTCAGGATCTATTCTATTATAATCTGAAACCTGCACGGTTTGATAATTTCGAGATTGGAGGTTGGGCAGCGTTCTTCCAGAATAAGGTGTATCTGGACTGGGCAGTTTACCAAATGAATGGATATAATGAGTTATTAAGCATACGGCAATCCAACAATAGTTATGACTATCAGTCTGCAGGTAAAACCCTGCATCGCGGTATTGAATATGGACTCACCTGGAAGCCGACTACTGAATGGTTTTTCCGGTTTGGAGGTACCAATGCACTGCATAAATTCATAGAGTTTGAGTTAAGCCAACGGGAAACAGATCAGGTTAAGAATATCAATGATAAGGTCATGCCTCAGTCGCCTTCCTGGACAGCCAACACAGAAGTTACTTACAAACCAAACTGGCTTAGAGGTTTTCGCGCCTCTCTGGAGTGGCAACGTATGAGTTCATGGTACATGAATCAGGTAAATACAGTTAAATATGACGACCATACAGCTCTGGGCCTTAAAGGAATCAGTCTGTTTAACTTCCGGACAGGATATACCTGGAAAGGAGTCGAAGTATTTGTCAATGTCATGAACCTGACCAATGAATTATACGCCAACTCTACCAGTCTTGGCAATGGAGCATCAGACCGGGCAACCTATACTGCCGGAGCTCCCCGTACATTTGTAATGGGCATTCAATACAATTTCACAGGAAAGAAATAATTCACTCACAGTGCGAGATACTCTCAGTCTGTGTCTCTATAACCTTATTGTATGAAACAAGTAACATCAACCCTTGAGAGCCAACCCCTATCACTCAAAGATAGAGTGTTAAGACTTATTAGGCGCAATATGTATCAGTGGCATCGTGTTCTGGGTATTATCACTGTGATTCCGGTCATCTTCTGGACATTATCCGGTTTGATGCACCCCTTTATGTCACATTGGTTTAAACCCACTATTGCTCACGATTTTATTCCTCAATATCCAATACAAAAGGATCAGATTAAACTATCTGTTGCAGAGGTGCTGAAGCAAAATAAAATCACAAAGTTTAAGAACTTCCGTTTCATCACGTTAGATAAGCAGACCTACTATCAGATAAAGGATACAACTAACCATTTGTTATATTTTAGTACACAGAATGGAAAGCCTCTTCCCAACGGAGATATCCGGTATGCCGAGTCGCTAGCCCGCTATCTGATTGATGATTATACATCACCAATCCTTGCTATCACTCAGATCACAGAATTTGATCATGAATATAAGTATATCAACCGCCTGTTACCTGTATGGAAAGTAAGCTTTGACAGATCAGACAGAATGGATGTGATGATTGAAACAGAGCAAAGCCGGATAGCAACTTTCAATACACAGGCACGCAAAACCTTTATCCGGATCTTTGATCTATTCCATAACTGGTCATTTCTGGAAATGATATCCAATAAAGGTCTTCAGATTACAATCATGCTCACATTATTGATAATCATCTCATTTTCGACTGGCAGCGGTATCGTTGTCTATGGCTTTCTATGGAAACGGTTTAAAAAACCAACCGCAGGTAATACAAAAGGTATCCTTAAAAAATACCATCGTCAGATTGGTATAGCCGTATCACTGGTTACCTTTGCGTTTGCAGGAAGTGGAGCCTGGCATCTGGCTCGCAAACTGACACCTGACGAACGGAATAAGTTTGTCTATGAGCCTGTTTTCAAAACAACTGAAATGGAAGTAGCTTCTCTGATGCCGGATATTCAGTGGGATCGTTTGCTGAATATACAGATAGTAAAAATAGGTCGAACCAATTATTTCCAGCTCTTCTATGATAAAACAGAGTTAGAGTCTGCTGAAGTAATTTACCAGCATACCTATACACATAAGATTTTAAAAGAGGGTTCTGTATTATATGCCAAATACCTGGCTAATAAGTTTGCCAATCTGGCAAACGTCAATGGAAGTTTACAATCTGCCTGTTGTGATCTGATATCAGATGTCGCTAATGCAGACATTTCCAATGACAATCTGCTTCATGCTGACATACTAACACGGTTTGACAGAGAATACGGGTTTGTTAATAAACGATTGCCAGTGGTAAAACTTGATTACAATACACCCGAAAAGACCAGTTATTATATAGAGCCAGCCACTTCCCGGCTAGCCGCTAAGATCGAAAATGCGGACCGGGCAGAAGGATGGTCATTTGCCATATTGCATAAATACCTGCTACTGGAATGGGCTGGCAAAAATGTGAGAGATTTTGTCACCCTTCTTTCAGCTACAGGTGTGCTGGTAACAAGTATCTTTGGGCTGGTATTATTTGTCAGAAAACGATAACCTGTATTTTTGTTTCTAGTATGTTAAACCTAACTACTTATATATCCCATGCATCATTTAGCTCAAAGCAAATATATTCTCTTACTACTGGCATTCGCTGTGTTTTTCTATGCCTGTTCCGAAAAAAAACACAATGGAGAACATGATCACCATCATCAGGCAGAAACCAGTGGCAATGCAGCAGTAGATTCGCTAAAGAATCAGGTAATGGCTGTACATGATGAAGTGATGCCTAAAATGGAAGAAATTATGGCATTGGAATTAGAAGCACAGCAGCAAATCAAGCAACTGGATAGTTTGACTAGAATCAATCCAAAACAGGCTAACTCAACTCAAAAACAACAATTAGATTCCCTTGTAATACAGTTAAATAATGCAGATGATGCTATGACACACTGGATGCAGGAATTTGATGGTCAGATGAAATCCAAAACAGACGAAGAAAAAATCACCTATCTGAAAAATGAGAAAGATAAGATTGATGCCGTTCGTGATCAGATGCTGGGCAGTATAAACAAAGGGAAAGAACTTCTTAAAAAGTAAATTACATGAAAACAACTAATCTTTTTTATACCTTATTTATCTTATGTGTAGTAAGCCTTATGGGTTGTAACCAGGAGAAAGGCTTACCTATATTAGGTCCAACCCACGAGGAAAACGGGAAAACTGTATATCATACAATCCCAGCATTTTCCTATCGTGATCAGGACAGTACACTTATCACCAATGAAACGCTAAAAGGCAAAATATACATTGCCGATTTCTTTTATTCCTACTGCCCTACCATTTGTCCCAAAGTAAAAAAGGAATCGATGCGGGTGTATGAGAAGTTTAAAGACAATCCGGATGTTATTTTCGTTTCTATTACCTTAGACCCCAAACATGATAATGTTTCCTTTCTGAAAGAATATGCAGAAAATTTTGGTCTTGATAGTAAGAAATGGCATTTCCTGACAGGTGATAAAGCAGCAACGTATCAGCTTGCTCAGAAGGGTTTGATGGTAACAGCTCTGGAAGACAAAAGCGAACCAGGAGGCATTGTTCACAGTGGAGCCCTGGTACTGATTGACCGTCAGGGACGTATTCGTGGTTTTTATGATGGTACCGTGCCTAGTGATGTCACCAATCTGCTTTATGATATTCCAACATTGTTAAAAGAGAAGGAATAGAATACACTATAAACGAACAATCATCAATACAAGAGCTTTTAAGAGATAAAATCTCTTAAAAGCTCTTGAAAACTGAAAAGACTCCTTATGAAAGGATAAAATATGTTCTTTTCAAGGAACGGGAAGCAATCCTTTCAAGAAGACAGAGAGGAAGTTTTAGAAGTATTTCCCTTCTATTAACACTATTAAGCAATACATCCAACCATCATACCTCCACAGCTTTCTGCTCCTTATTTTTAAGGAACACCCTTACCATTTGCAGTATCACAGAAAGAACAATCAATCCTAATCCAAGATAAAATACAGGTGTTAATTCCTTATTCTCATGATAGATTATAATAGCCAGTATAATCGTGTACACAGGCTCCAGGTTTAAGCTCAGATTGATTGTAAACGCGGATATTTTGCGCAATGCCTGGGTTTGAAGCAGGTACAGAAGCACCGTACAAAACAATGATAACACCAGCAAATAGCCAAAATCTGCCCAGGAAGGAATAATAGAACCTACAGGAAAGAAATACAGATACAAAGGCATGAATGCAGCAAGTCCCAGTGCACCTCCTAACATTGAGTAGGTAATGATAACTTCGCTTGCATATAACTTTGCCAAACGTTCGTTGGTGATTGTGTATAACGATCCTAATACGGAGGATATCACTCCTAAGCCTATTCCTATCCTGTATTGGGAGTCAAAGCTAAATATCAGAGCAATGCCTGCCAGTGTTAATATACTCAGCAATAATTCTGCGACTATGATTCGGTGTTTGTTCAGGATAGGTGAAAATAGTGCAGTAAAAAAACTGGTTAGGGAGAAACACACAACTCCGACTGAGATATTGGCATATTTGATACTTCCATAGAAAAACAGCCAGTGTAAACCTATAAGGAATCCCGACACAGAAATTCGCAGAAAATCTTTCAAAGACACAGAAGTTAAACGTCGTGTAATACCTAAAATGCCCAGCATCAGTATTCCGGCCAGCAATATTCTGTACCAAGCCAGCAAGCCTTCATTGAGTGTAATAAGTTTTCCAAAAAGTCCGGTAAAACCAGCAAGTACGATAGAAATATGAAGTTTTATAAAAGCCTTTTTCATACAATGATTGTTTAAACAGATTTGAAATAAGCTCTCCTTGTTCTGATATGTACACACGACAAATCCCGAAAATAAAGAGTTAGAGAATACCCATAGAGGGCTCAGCTAAACAACCTTGCAGAAAATAAAACAGGCAATAGCAGTTATGCCTCTTACAATCTAAGAAGATAACGAATTGTTATTCCAGTTGCTTAGCTTAGCAAGCTACTGGAGGAGGAAGAACATTAGAGAAAAATCCGTAGGTATACATTGTAATCGGGAATGATGATACAAGTATAAGTCAATCGCAACATATTTTCAAGTTTATAACATCAATTCAGATACAGTTTATTTGATCTGGAATAATCTAAGAAGAGTAAATTCTATACTCTTTAAAAGCGTAAAATCTATTTTCTTGATCGCTTTTCAATTTATAGATTCTAATCTCTCTTCATTTTTATGCATGTTTGTATCTAAAGTTAGTTTAAAGTCCAGAACATCACTCTTCTTATCACCTTGTCACTTTTTTGCTTGCCCAAAATAGGGGCACCAAATGAGAATTTGGTGAGCCAGTCTGTGTGTTAGCAAAAAAAGGGCCCTTGCTGCCGAATCTCCAGCCCTCAGGCCATGGGCTCTCCTCGCGGCAGAAAGAAGGCCAGCGCACCGCTACAACCTTTCGTGTTTAAAGGCATCGCAACTCTCTTTGTAGCATCTAAAAGATAATCTTATGCTGTCAGTTAGCATATGGTACAAATAGAACGATGGATACTTCAATCGTGTGTGGTGGTGTAGGTGCGTAGGGTTTCCTTTTCCCGCGAGGTTAGCCTTTGGCCTTGCGGGCAGAAGGATCGGGAAAAGGTGCCTTTTTTGGTTACTTTTTTGGGCAAGCAAAAAAGTGACACAGTGTGTGGCACGCATAAGCATTGGACAACAAACCAACTCAGGAAATAAGCAAAAAATGAAGAAAGAGAATATAAACAAACGATAGAAGAGAGATCTGTAAAAATAAACCAAGAACCTATACTCTTTTCAAAAAGTATAGACTCTTGGTTTGTACTATTTCAGATTCAAATGAGACAAGTATGTCATTACAATCTCACCCCAAATGAAGCGACAAGGCTTCGTCCATCTGAACTCCATATTCCTGGTCCTGGATAGAAAGTAGGTCGTTTGGTAAAGTATTGTGTATTGGTAAGATTGTTAATGCCCAAACGGAATACATAATTGCCACCAAAATGCATACTCATATTCAAATCCCAGATGCCATACCCAGGTACCGGACCTTTGGCTCCGTTTGCAGACGGAGTTGAGGTATTGAGTGCATCTGAGAATGTTTTGCTCACATAACTGTATTGTAAGGTAGCACTAAAGTGTTTGTACCAGAAGTTTGCCCCATTCCGGGTAGTCCATTTGGGAGCAGATTCTACATAGTTCCCTGTGATATCCTGATTCTCTGTTCCTGTTGATACAGCTCCTTTTATGTACTGAGCATCGAAATACGAAGTAGAAGTGAAAACAGAGAATTGAAGTGTAGTTCTCTTGATCAGCTTGCCTTCTATGTAAGTCTCTACACCTCTGGTACGACTATCTCCTACATTGGTTTTATAGATATAAGAGGCCCCATCAGGATCTGTCAGAATCAAGTTTCCCAGGCGGTTTCTGTACAAAAGCTGAAAGGCTGTTACATCATAATAGAGCCAGTTGGCAAAGTTGCCGCGTACTCCCACTTCAGCATTGTAACCAAAGGCATCTTTCAGATCCTTGTTGGCACGTTCCAATACAGAACCTGGAATGATATCTTTCAGAATAACCGGACGATATGACTGAGCCCAGCCTCCATAGATAGTATGGCTGGGGTTGATCTGATACTGAGCATTGAGACCTGCCAGAGGAAAATGATGTTTGATTTTGTTCGGAACATCCTGAGCATCATAGTAGCTGATTTTTCCGGAAAGGTCTGTTACCCCATTTTCATAGCGAATACCAGGTGTAACAGACAGCTTAGGTGTAATCCGAAACAGGTTTTCTACAAAAACAGCAATATTTTGTGTTTTGAAATGTAGATCCCTCCCCCAGTTTGGATCGGTTAATGTCAGATCAAAATCAGAGGCAGTAGTACCTTTACCCAATTGACGGCGATGCAAGTCATTGTTGATATAACGTATCCCTGCAGATAGACTACTTGGTAATCCACCTAAGGTGTACGTTTTCAGCAAACGAATTTCGGAAGTATAGCTATTGAAGTTATCAATATCCACCTGACGGGCTTTGTAGCTGTTGGTAGCAGGATTGATTGTATCTCCAACAGTTGCGAAGGCATCAATCTGCACACTGTTACGGGAACCCAATACAGCAGAAGTGATAAAACTCAACTGAGTAGTTTCGTTCAAATGCCAGTCCAGTGTCAGCGAAGGAATATAGATATCCGGATTAAAGTAGTTTCGTGAACGGGTAGATTGTCGCGGGTCTTCCTTAAACATAGCATCTGTCAACGGACCGGGGATATGGTACAGGTATGTACCTCTGCCTAATTCAGCCTTCAGATTTACCTTTCTGGAAAAACGATAGGACAAACTGAAAAACTGAGCTTCGGCATTGGATTCGCTGTTTTTACGATAGCCTTCGGACACACGTTTATGATAATAAGCATAATAGGTTAGCTTACCAATTCTTCCTCCAATGGCATTGTATGAACTAAAAAGACCATATGAACCTGCCGAGTTGACGCTTTCAAAACTAACTTTACGGGTAGAGTCTGCCTGTTTGGTTATATAGTTGATCATGCCACCAAACTGCGAACCGTATTGAAGGGAGGCTGTGCCGCGTATTAACTCTACTTTCTGAATAGACTCCATTGGCGGACTATAGTGACTGGCAGGATATCCATAAATATCCGAGTTAGTCATAATAAAGTTCTGACGAATGTTATACTCCCAGCTCCGGTGTGGGTCCAATCCACGTGTAGCTATGTTCATCTGATTGCCAGATCCATCCATATCATAGACAAATATTCCCGGAATCTTGGCGAACAACTGACGACCTGTCTTTTCAGCAATATTGGCGTTCAAAGTTGAAATATTGATGACTTCATTTTTAGCACCACCAATCAGATAGGTATTATGAACAGGTTTCAGATGCTCAACCTGATCCTGTTTTCCATAGACATCCACCTGTTGCAACTGGTAGGTGCGTAATGAATCTTTTTGTCGGGCTTTTACACTATCCTGCGCTTCTGTCTGTGCATTAACCGAAACACATAGCACAAATCCCAATACAATGACTGATATTTTAACAGGTATACAACAGGCAACGAATTGTTTTATATAAGTAGTACTATATTTCTTCATGAGAATAAGGTGACAAATGGCAAATTGAAAAGATAACGGAAGCAGACAGGTATACCCATAGCCTAGCCTATCTGTTACTTAGACAACTTAGAATACAGTCGTATAAGCAAACAAAGAATACGCTCTCAAAATAGAATGAGAGAAAAGTTATCCTATTGGTAGTTCTATCAACTAT
This sequence comes from Xanthocytophaga agilis, assembly GCF_030068605.1. Lineage (NCBI taxonomy): Bacteria > Pseudomonadati > Bacteroidota > Cytophagia > Cytophagales > Rhodocytophagaceae > Xanthocytophaga > Xanthocytophaga agilis. The sequence goes on along the minus strand of NZ_JASJOU010000020.1, from coordinate 117,224 downwards.
GAAAGAGAGAACTCCGGAGGGGGAGTCAGTATAGTAGGTATACCGGAAGTATACGAACAATCCCAGAAAAAACAGGTATTCTGATTATCTCCAGCTTCTGATATGAGTCTAAAACAAACAGGTAGATAAGGTAAATAAACCTGTTTAAAAAAAGATTTTATAGGAGAAGATGATTGCTTAGTGTCTTTCTTACTTAGATCCAGTACATGTGTCTTTAAATGCGTCTGTAAATCGTCCAGTACTTTTTCTTGTTTGATATTATTGACACAATACACAAACAGTGTATCATTCACAATTCGCTGAATAACCTTTTCATAAATCTTCCCCCGATGGGTAAGTTCACCATTCACCTTTTCAAATCCACGGTTCGTCTGATGATACCATCCTATAGGCACTTTGAATATAAGCCAGTCCTTTTGAGGTAAAGTGTTTCCTTGTATAGACTGATCTTGTACAGATTCATGCAAGGCTGTTCTGGCTTCCGTTTTTTTCCACTCAAATAATAGAAAATACCCTATTGAATGATAGAGTAAAAGGAATAGCAGACATATGGAAACAAGTCGTTTCAACTTTAAGTGGAAGGTAGCTCACAAAGATGCAAGAAATATTTTGCACGAAAAGATACTACTTTTTTAACAAAGTATGCCAAAAGTTGAACAAACACCTCTTTGATTCAGATTATTTTGGACTTCTATACAGATAAGTCAGTCGTCATAGGTGACTTTGCTGATATAGCACAAATACCATCCGAATAGTATATAGCTGGTTCCTAAGTTATCTGGTAGAGAGCTGCATTCAATTACCTAATTCATTACCAGGTGTAAGTTCTTATTGTTCATCTATAAAAAGTGCATTTTGTTTAGGTAAGCTCCAATCTAAACTACTATATTCAGGACGGGGCAACTTCTATAAAAAAAGCTTCTCTGATCCAGAGAAGCTTTTTTGCTATACGTATGAATAAAGAAGCAAAGATGAAACGGTAAAATGTAAAGTATCTGAATCAGGGTATAAGCATCCGCTTAGAATCCCTTGTTTGTTTATGCTGAGTAATGTATTCCTATATCTTTTATATCTTTCCACTAATTTGTAGCCAACTTCCATACATACTAAACGGATAGCGGCTAGAAAGAAGATACATCCCTATTTTCAGCAGAAAAGAGAAAGATGTATCTTCCTAACACAAACTACACCAGGTAAAGATCTCACTCTGTATCATCCTTTTGGAAAACGGCTATTCCGTCTTTCCTATTGATATGTTGTAAAAACAGTGCCAATCGTAAAGCTCTGATAAATAAAGCATTACCAGCCAGTATAACTACTTAATTTGCAAAATGAGTAGTTGTCATCTGGTACTTGAGACAGTACTCCCTTGTATCTGCAAAATCTGCACTTTTACTGGTCTTAAGCCATTTTTTAAAAACAGGTTACTACTTACGTATTTTGGAAAAAATACTCTCTGTTGCATGTATTCAACAATAGCACACAAAATTCCTTTGCTGACAGGCATGCTTTTTAGCTGGTAACCCCAATTCCACAAATTGCATTTTTCTGTCATATCGTATCCACACTATGCAACTGTTGTATAAACTGCACTTAGTTAACTGACTAAGTTATCTATTCATATGTAAGTGAACTTGTAAGTAATAGATACATTTATGAAGCAAAAACCTCCATACTATCACATAAGGAAAGGCACTCAGAAAATATCTCTCTGTCCTTCTGCAAAGCTTCTCCCCTACCCTCCTGAAAGTATCACATTCTATTTCTTTCTGTAAGCAACACTCCTGAGCATTGCTCTTAATTGTTTCCTGAAAGAGTGATCCAGTCCTTCTGAAAGAATCTTTTGAAAATAGAGCATTGTTTGGCTTATGAAAGAATATACTCAAGATCCAAAGGCTACTAACCTTGCCACATGATTCTTTCAGGAGGACACGAAAAGGATATCGTCTCTATCTTGACAACACTGAATACATGATACAAAGAGAATTATGGTCACTTCAATCATGAGTGATAATGTATGTAGTGTGTAGGGGATCTTTTCTCTGTGAGGTTGGCCTTTGGCCTTGCGGGGGAAGGATCGGAGAAAAGTATCCTTTTTGGCTAACACACAGCCTGGCTCACCAAACTCTCGTCTAGTGCCCCTATTTTGGACAAACAAAAAACGAAGGAGCCGCAAGGAGAAGGAATATTAAAACTATAAACAGGCAAAGGGAGAGAGATTTCTCAAAAATTAACTAGCGCCTAGCCTATACTCTTTTCAAAAGCACAAATGCTGGTTTTGAAAAATAAACTTACCTCCAAACTTCGGAATGGCTCAGGTTTGACTATTGTTCCAAAACAGAATTCTACATCTTCTCACCTGCTTTTCCACAACTTTTCCTTGCTTACATAAAGTGGGGAACGAAATACAAAACGCTGATTATACGTACAAACACTCATTTTAGAAATTAAGTAACAACCACATATATAGTATATGAGAGATAAAAATACGTAAGCTGTCCTGTTTTCGCCCCTCAAAACCTTCCATTTGCAAAAATGCATTTTCTGAAAAATAGATCTATAAAAAAGTATATATGTGCTAACCTTACAGTAAAGCAGAGAACTTTTACTGAACTAGGTAGTTATACGCCAGAGCATTAGCCTGCTCTGCTTTTCAAATAAGTATAATCCCATTTTGCCTGTAAAAAGTCTAAATACGGGCATATTTTTTACCGATGGTATGGCAAACCTAAAGACCTACCAATGAAAGTACTTGAAACAAAGGTAATGCGAGGCCCTAACTACTGGTCTGCCTACCGTCAGAAGCTTATTGTCATGAAGCTTGACCTGGAAGAATTGGAATATTATCCGACCCACACCATTGATGGATTTTCCGAACGAATAGAAACACAGATTCCGTCTTTAATTGAACACCGCTGTTCTGAAAATCATCGTGGTGGTTTTTTTAAACGTGTCTATGATGGAACCTGGATGGGACATGTAATAGAACACATAGCCCTGGAACTACAAAATCTGGCAGGTATGCCATGTGGCTTTGGAAGAACCCGTGGCACAGGAAAGATAGGTGTATACTATGTCGTTTTTTCCTATGAAATAGAAGAAGCGGGCTTATATGCAGCTACAGCTGCTGTGCGCATAGCAGAAGCACTGGCAAAAAATACGGCTTTTACCCTTGAGGATGATATCAGGGAGCTTGTTCGTATCAAACAAGATCATCAACTCGGACCAAGTACCTTATCTATTGTGCAAGAAGCTGAAACAAGAAAGATTCCTTATCAGGTACTGGACGATGGTAGTGAAATCATTTTTGGTCAGGGAAGCCGCCAGAAAAGAATCCAGGCTACCATTGCTCAGACTACAAGCAATATGGGTGTAGAACTGGCTGCTGATAAAGAGCAGACAAAACAGGTGCTCGACAAAGCAGGTATCCCTGTTGCGTATGGAGTAACTATACGAAAAGAACCCCAGCTACAGGCTGCCATTGAAGAAATGGGATTTCCGCTTGTGATCAAGCCTCTCGATGGAAATCACGGACGTGGAGTAACTACAGGAATTCGTTTGCTGGAGCAGGCCTGGGAGGCATTTTCACTGGCCAAACGCATATCGGATACAGTCATTGTCGAAAGATTTATACAGGGTGAAGATTATCGGTTTCTGGTTATCAACTATAAGCTGGTAGCTGTTGCCCGACGTACTCCCCCATTCATTATCGGAAATGGAATACAAAGCATTCTGCAACTGATAGATGAACTCAATACGGACCCACGCCGGGGAGAAGGACATGAAAAGGTTCTTACGAGTGTCAAGATTGACCAGGCCACTGTATCTATATTGAACGAAAAAGGATATACACTGGAAACAATCCTTCCTTCAGGAGAGACACTTTTTCTGAAACGGACTGCAAACCTGAGTACCGGAGGCACGGCGACAGATGTCACAGATCAGGTGCATCCACACAATGTATTTATGGCTGAGCGGATAGCCCGTCTGATGGGTCTTGATATTTGTGGAATTGACATTGTTACGCAAAGCATTGAACAACCCATTACAACCGCTACCGGCGCTGTAATTGAAGTAAATGCAGCACCGGGGTTCCGGATGCATTTATCTCCTACCGAAGGACTGCCCCGAAATGTTGCTGCACCGGTTATAAATATGCTGTTTCCAAAGAATATACAGGCACGCATTCCCATCATTGCTGTCACAGGTACCAATGGAAAAACAACCACTACTCGGTTAATTGCCCATATGATAAGTCAGACCGGACAAACGGTAGGATATACAACAACTGAGGGAATTTATATTCAGGGCCATCTGATTCAAAAGGGAGACTGTACGGGTCCTAAAAGTGCCCGCATGATACTAACAGACCCCTCAGTAGACGTAGCAGTACTGGAATGTGCCCGGGGAGGCATACTACGCTCTGGTCTTGGATTCGATCGGTGTACTATCAGTATCATTACCAATGTGTCAGAGGATCATCTGGGTCTGAATGGCATAGAGACACTGGAAGAAATGGCAAGGGTAAAAAGTGTGGTAGCCCGTAGTACTGCGAATGATGGCTACTCCATACTGAATGCAGATGATGATCTGGTATATGAGATGGCCAGCGATGTAGACTGTGATGTAGCTTTTTTTAGCATTAACCCTACTAATCAACGAATCATTCGCCATTGTGCAGAGGGAGGACTGGCGGCTATTATTGAAGAGGGGTATCTGACTATTTGCCAGGGGCAATGGAAAACACGCATAGCAAACGTTGCTTCTATCCCTCTTACGCTGGATGGAAAGGCGTCCTGTATGATCAAAAATATACTGCCTGCTACCCTGGCCGGATTTATACAGGGACTTTCACCTTTGGCGCTTCAGCAGGCACTGCATTCTTTTGTACCCTCTCCCGACAATACACCTGGCCGGATGAATTTGTTCACCTTTCCAGATAGCACAGTTATGATTGACTATGCGCACAATAAAGGAGGAATGCAGGAGTTGCAACACTTTATGGGAAAAGTAGAAGCATCTGTAAAGATCGGAATCATTGCAGGTGTGGGAGATCGACGGGCTGATGATATCCGGACTATGGGCAAACTTGCAGCACAGATCTTCGATCAGATCATCATCCGGCTTGACAAAGATCTGCGTGGACGTGATCCTGAGGAAATCATTAGTCTGCTTGAAGAAGGAATTGGTGAGCACAATGCTCAAACCTGGGTCAAAGTAATTCCAGACGAAAAAGATGCAGTAAACTATGCCCTTGATATGGCGCCTTCAAAGGCGTTTATCACTGTGCTTGCTGAAGAAATTGAAGAATTGACTGCTCATTTAAAACAACTAAGTCAACAAAAAGAACAATCGCTGGATATACCAGATGCTCTGGTTGCAGAGGACTCTTCTGCAACCAGAGCTAGTCAACAAACACAGGGTAAAACCTATCATCCATTTGTTTTATCTAAAGCATCCTAATCATGCAGGAAGTTCCTAAAGGAAAATTATTAATTATAGGAGGAGCCGAGGATGTGGGAGATCCGGAAAAGCTATCAGAAGCTCAGGAGGAAAGCCGAAACTTTCGAAATTTTGAGGTCTTGCAGGAACTGCTTCCTCCTGATGCCAAAGCTGATCACCGCATTGAGGTAATTACTACCGCTTCTGAAGAACCCCATGAGATGGGTAAAAAGTATCAGAAGGCTTTTGAACGAGCCAACATCTCCAATGTAGGTATTATCCATATTGGTAATCGGGAAGAGGCAAAAGTTCCAGCCACAGTCAAACGTATTGAGAAGGCTAGTGCGGTCTTCTTTAGTGGAGGTGATCAGTTTCGCCTCTCTACCATATTAGGCTGCTCACAGGTAGCAGATGTCATTAACCGGAAGTATATCCAGGAACCTGGATTTATTGTAGGAGGTACCAGTGCGGGTGCTATGGCGATGTCTGCTATTATGATTTATGGAGGAGATAGCAGCAAGGGTTTGTTGAAAGGAACTGTAAAAATCAGTTCTGGTTTGGGACTCATAGATCATTGCATCATAGATACCCATTTTATCAACCGCGGGCGGTTCGGACGACTGGCAGAAGCTGTTATCATGAATCCTTCCTGTATAGGACTGGGATTGGGAGAAGATACAGCTCTGGTCATTCACAATGGCAATGATGCCGAATGCCGTGGTTCCGGGATGGTTGTAGTGATTGACTGTAAGGGGTTGGGACATTCGAATATAGCTTATGTGGAAGAGGGCACACCTGTAAGTGCCGAAAATCTGACAGTACATCTGCTGACCAAAGGAAATGGGTTTACCCTCAAAGAACGGAAATTTATCCCGGCCAAGAAGGATATAGACCTTGAAGAAAGTATTCGATCTCATTAGGTGAATGTGTCTGTTCGATGGGCACTGTCACACCTGTGGAGTGAACAGTGCCTTATTTCTCATCTTTTTACTTTTTATCTATGTCTATAGTAGCCTTAGCCATTCACGGAGGAGCAGAATCCTTATCTCCCCGTATCAAACAAAATCAACAAGCCTATGAAGCGGGGCTTCACCATGCCCTGGAGGCAGGATATCGGATCTTGCGTCAGGGTGGTTCGGCAGTGGATGCAGTAGAGGCAGCCATACAACAAATGGAGTTAAATCCTTTGTTTAATGCAGGCCGAGGGGCAGCGTTGAATCAGCAAGGAGAAGTGGCCATGGATGCTTCTATTATGAATGGGAAAGATCTTCAGGCTGGAGCAGTCGCGCTGGTACGCCAGATCCAACATCCTATTTCATTAGCTCGTGCTGTTATGGAACAAACACCACATGTTCTGATTGGTGCCGAAGGTGCAATGGAATTGGGCAGAAGCCTGCAGATGCCGTTTATGCCAGAGTCGTACTTCATTTCCGAAAGTCAGTACAATGCACTGGCAGAGATGCAGATGCAAACGCAAAATAAGCCGGATGTTATATTAAATGACACGGTTGGAGCCGTAGCGCTGGATCAGGAAGGCAATCTAGCAGCGGGGACGTCTACCGGAGGCCTTACTAATCAGATGAAGGGGCGTATTGGTGATAGTTGTATGATTGGAGCAGGTTGCTATGCCAACAATATAACCTGTGCAGTTTCCGGGACAGGTGATGGAGAGTGTTTGATGCGCAAGGTAGCTGGCTATTCTGTTTCTGCATTGATGGAATTTTCCGGAAAAGAACTGCAGGAAGCGTGTGATTTTGTAGTATTTAAGAAAGATAAACATGTCCTGGGAGACATAGGCCTTATCTCGATGGATGCTTGTGGCAAAGTGGTCTTCTCCTTTAATACAGAATGTATGTTTCGGGGATGGATAAGTAGTGATCTGGACTTTACACAGGTTGCTATTACCAAATAACTATTTTTTGCAATCCGGAAGCATTTCTCCTTCCCTATCTGCTTACATCCAATCCTTATTTCTTTAACGCTGGTGCGTGCCTGATCTATCACTCTTCAATGTGATAACGGGCAGGTATAGGTGGTCTGTTGCCATCTGTGTAGGTATATATTGATCCATTTAAAAGAAAAATTTAACTATATTTTATATGAAAAGAACAGGTTGGATAGTACTGGTATTGATACTGGTACTGGCAGGAGGCTATCTGGTTTTCCGCTGGCAACAGCGATCTCAGAAAGATCCTGAGGCAACATTTATTAAGCCTAGGATCGAAATGGCTGGTATGCAAATCCTTCATATAGACAAAGACTATACGAAAGGAAATATGAAAATACTGATTGACAATCCAGCCCCGGTGGGCTTTGAAGCTGATAGCTTGGCTTATCAGTTGTACATTGCAGGCGTAAAAGTAGTGCAGAGCTCCTATCCCAAACATGTCGATATCAATAGCAATGACAGTAGCCTGATAATTCTGCCGGTGACTATTAAAAATGAGGAACTGATCCAGACATTGAAACAACTGGAACAGAAGGGGCTGGATAGCACAGAATACACGGCCAAAGCAAACATTTATACAGACTTACCCTTTCTAAAAAAGAAACCTGTTGAGCTGAAAGTCTCAAAAAAGCTTCCTCTTCTACGGCTTCCGGAGCTTAAACTTGTTGACGCAGATCTGGATAAGCTTGGATTCAAACAGACTAAATATTCTGTCCGTACGGAAATTACCAATAAAAACGTATTTCCCTTCGTACTACGCAATGCCCGCTTTCAGATGAATCTGAATGGGGAAAAATTTACCGAAGGAACTATGCCAGAAGTAGTTAATATTCCAGCTAAGGGTAAGGCAACAATAGAAGTACCAATGAGTATAAAACCCAATCAGTTGATGGAAACTGGAATAGACTTGTTGAAGAAAGGCAAAAAGAATACCTATCTGTTTGTCTTTGAAGCCACCCTGGTAGACAAAGAGGACAATAAGATGTTTGACAATAGCAAATTAAAAATGGAGAGTTCGGGTGATCTGCGTGAACTAATAAAAAATACCCGTGAGGTTATAAAAGAGAATAAAAAAAAATAGCAAAGATTTAGAATGAATGCTCCTAATATGACTAAGGGTATTCTTTTTTATAGAAGATTTACTAGCTGCCCTTTATAAAAAAGCCTTTCTGAATCAGAAAGGCTTTTTTACGGTAGAATGTATTATCAACTTAAAATAATAGCTTAAGAAAGCCAACGTAATCGTCTAGTATGCGTTTCAGGAATAAATCAGTAATAAGTGGGGTAGTTATCGTATTCCTGCGAAAAATAATTACAGTTTATTCCTGAAAATTTTTAGTATCTGGTTTGGATAACCTACCTTCAATTTGTTGTTGATACATACTCCGGACCTGATTTTGTAAGTCTGTTAGCTAGTAGCAGATTTATTGTCTAAGAAGCAGAATCAGCAACTGCAACTCGGTTATCTATGCGAAATATGTTCCGGTTTTTTCATAAAACTTTAAAAGGTTGCTCGTAAGTTATTTGTATTTATCTGTTAATCAGGATGATATAAAGTTGCATTAGAAAATGAAATTCTGAAAGAGGATAAATACCTGTTTTGTAAATTGCGTATTTATTCTATTCTTTAAAAAGTATTCATTTCAGATTTTTGTTGTAAATCAGGAAACCACACGAAAACAAGAGAAAAATAGAACCTCATACCATCTAAATCCACTCAGTTTAGATGTGCTAATTGATTTTTCCTGTTTTTATACATTTTTTCACCTTTATTATGTATCAAAGATTAATAGACCGCACTTTATTCCAATCCGTAAAACTAATTGTTCAGGACCCGGAAGTGCATTTTTTGTTTTGCGATTATTTGCGACACGTTGTTACCTATAAGCAATTTTTCTTTTTCCCAGTACCTGCAAGCCGGATAGCAGATCTTGAGAACGCAAAAGAGGATTTGATGATAAGCCGATATATACTGCGCCTCCATCTGAAACTGTATTCGAAGCTTAGATCACAGGGGGTATTCATTCGGAAACTGACCCGACTCCCTGTTTCAGAAATTGAAAAGCTTCTGGACATTTTTGACACGACCCGATAATTTTTTTGATTGCTGACATTGTTTTTTAGACAAGTATCATAATAAATATACATAGTCTGACACCTATAGTATAGACACCTGTCGTTCAAACGATTATGTGTAAAATACTCATCTATAATAACGAGTATTTTGTCTCTTTTTCGGGTAAAAGTCTTGTCCAACCTTTATGGCCTGCATATACATTTGTACAGGCTATGGTTTCTGTTAGTATTCCAAAAGATCAACTCAATATACCGGAAGCAACTCGACAAATGGATTTAGCAACAGCGTATGTATATAATCTCTATTTCAGTTTACATCCTTTGGAGACAAGCCCTGTGTGGATCTTTCAATTGTTTCCAGTTAAAGTTCGTTCAGAATTGCAATACATCAGGAGAAAAGTAAGATACATTCTTGAACTGTCAGGCTTAAGCATATACTTATCCGAGCCAAGACCGTTCTCACAAAAAAAGCCACTCTTAAAAAGAATGGCTTTTAATACATAACGAGTTAATTAGTATACTAAATCCTATCATTCCTTCTTTTATGAAGAAGATCTTAAACCTATTTTATTGTATATGAATATAGGGTGTCGGCGAGGGGGCTTTGAACTTGTGATACTCCCGGACAAAAATATAGATCCACGTCAACAGAAACAGTACCTGTACCCATCCATCTACTATATAGATATCCGAAATGACGTCACGTAACGGATAATAGAAGTCCACAAAGGCAAACGCCAAAGCTGTAATTCCTCCAAGTACAAAAGCAGGTCTGGAATCGGTACGTATAAACAGATAACTCAATAGAGTTAAGCCAACAGGTATTCCCAGCGCCCCCACCGTTTTGACTAGCCATATATCTGTTTTGTAGCCAGTTACCTCCATAAAGCTATCTATATGCACTAATGGCCATATGGCTATGATTAGTATATACAGGCCTTGTATCCATAGGAGTGATCTAAAAATTTTCATATCTATATAGCCGGAATTAAAGAGAACTTACATCAGGTTTTACAAGACCTTTCATTTGTTAGCAGTTATATTATTTACTAGTATCTGCAAGCAAAACAGCAGGCTGCGGTTCTGTTTGCTTTGAGTTATTGATTAACAGACTGAAAGAACGTTTTTGTAGCCTCTCCTCCTCCAGTAATATGTCCAGTTCTTTGCGGCACTGACCTTGAATCTGAATCAGTTCACTGATAACATTGCTCTGAGCTGCAATTTGTTTTCGCTTTTCCTGAATCCGCATACGGATTGGCTTGATAGTGGTTTTTGAGATCATGATAATTTCAATAAAAACGTGAAAGGGCACCTGGTAATTGGTGAAGTTGTATAGTATATACAACCTATATAGCCATGAATTAAAAACCTTCTGGATTGGAACGCTTTTAATTCATGGCTATCTATCAGTTCTTAAAGCTCTAAAGCTTTTTACCTACCTCACTAATAAATTCACTGATCTTTCCACCTATTCCCGTTGATCCTTCCATTTGCTCCATCTGAGCATGGCCTTCCGGTTTGGGTGGATTTAATACAGGTTCTTCTCCATACGGTTGTGCCTTTTCAAAGATAAACTGGCCTTTACCATCTATGGAGGTTCCTGAAGACCAACGTTGTCCTTGCTGTGAAGCTCCGTCCGCAATGTTTGTTGAAACAAACGTATAGCTGAACTCCTGTTTTTCCTGAGTTTGCGGGAAGCTGTTTGGAATCGGATGTACATTCTGTACTCCTCCCAAATCCTCTAATACTGCCAGCCACTGATTCTGGTGCATTGTATCACGGGCAATCAGAAATGATAACATATCTTTCATACCTGGATCGTCGGTTAATTCCCAAAGACGGGTAGCCAACAATCGTCCTGTTGATTCAGCCATTACATTGGCATACATATCTGCAGCCAGATTACCGCTGCCTACCACCCAGGAACCATTGAAAGGTACACCATTGGCATCTGTTGCCATGGCTGCCATACCTGACGAAAGTATGTGACGAACATCCATACCACCCATAGCCGCGCCTACCAGTGGATTATCGCGTGCAATCTGATCTTTCAGTTCATTGGATGCTGTATCCAGATTCATCGCTACTGCAGTGCAAAGCATTTCAATATGGGAGATCTCTTCTGTGCCAGTTTCTAAAAGCATATCTCTGTATTTGGCTGGTCCACGTGCCCCCCATGCCTGAAATAAATATTGCAAACATACACGAATCTCACCTTCGATTCCTCCAATTGCCTGTTGAAGCATTCTGGCAAACAAAGGATTGGGCTTTTCTACCCGAACGGTAAACTGGAGCTTTTTATCATGATAAAACATAGCTGTAAGGGTTTAGGGAAGTGAACAAAAAAAGCACTGTAGCAGCCAGCTTTTGAAGTATACTATCTCTACTCTTTCACTTCTCAAACTGGCTTGCCCGTGCAAATCAACATGTTACAAAATTGGTTATCAGAATCCGGCCATAAAAGAGAGTAAATACCCAATTTTAAAAATAGGTGTTTGCCACATAAAAGGTATGAGAGTCATTGTTTGAACCGAACCCATGACCCACTTCTTCCCTCCGTTCGGTTCTTATTAGTCTTTACGAAACTATCGCTTCCTCCCACTTGTTATGATTACAAACCGGACAAGTCTGTTTGCCCGCTGGTTGTGGACTTCCGCACTGAGAGCAGACTTGTACATTGGGTGCTTTTTTTTGCTGATCCCGAAACTCTCGATCCCATATAGGTATCATCGACAGGCCAGGCTTAGCCTGTTTGTTTTCTATAATGGTAAAAGTGCCATCGGCTTCCATATAGAGTCGTTCAATCGTACCCAGATGTGCAATCCCACTCTGACGAATAGACGCCACAATCCGTTCTTTGGGAAGTCCGATTTTACGTAAAGCTTTCAACTGCAATACACCATCTTCGACCAGCGTAGAATACTTACCATTCACTACATTAGAAAACTTTTCATTGGAAAAAGCCCAGAGAGATACCAGTCGTTGAATACCTACAATGACAATTGCCACTATCAAGGCAGGTATAAGTCCACGGGAAGGTTGTTGCAACGGAACCCCAATGGCAGCTGCCAGCGATACCAGGGCTGCCAGTTCTGAACGATTGCGAGACAACACCTGCGACTTACCCGATAAACGCAAAGCCACAACCAGAATAATAAAGATAATCAGGAAGCGAATGATCACCTCTATCAGAAAAACAGGAGGTGCATCGCCAAAAAAGATCCGGGTAAAGTCGTCGATTTTAATATCTTCAGCTTTCATACTAGCTTAGTGTTTATACGATGAAAAAATAATTTTCTGAGAATCCTCTTTGGCTTCTTCAAAGACAGGACTTCCATCCTTAGATGGTGGAACTTCAGTAATTAAGGCCTTTGTCCAACTATTAGCCTGACAATTGGGACAAGATACCTGTTGATCCATGTTCTTTTCTCTGATTACCCAGCCGCAACTATGACATGCCAATAGCGCATTTGAACTGTATTGCCGATCAACAATTACTTGATCAGTGAAGGGTAAGAGAGAAAGTCCAGGCTTGGGATTGTCACTGTGATAAATACTCACTATTCCACACGCTTCCAGATACACCCGTGAAAGCTGCCCCAGATGAGTTATTTTTTTTGAACGCAGATGTGAAAAGATCTGCTCCCGTTCAAAGCCTTCCTGACGTATCTGATTGAGCTGGAGAACACCATCTTTTACAAACAGACGGACATCTCCTTGTACCAGCCGTTCCACTTTTGCATAGGCAACAGAAAGTCGGTTCACTCCTCTTAACGCAACAAGCACACAAAGTAAAATCACAACTCCTGGCAAAAGACCTCGTATCGGATCTTGCATTGGAGCGGAAACAATAGCACCCAGCATGATCATAATCGACATCTCGGTGAGACTTAACTGGGCGTTCATCCTCTTTCCAAGCAATCGGACAATCACCAGCAGAAACAGAAAAATAAATACCGACCGTAAAAAGACCTCTACCAGAAACACTACCGGTGCGTCACCCAGCAGGATGCGCTGTATATCCCAGAGATGAATATCTTCTTTTTTCATATAGTTCTTGTATTGGAGTTTAGTTGCAGAATGATTTGGTTGTAAGTCAACTTCTTTCTATTGATAATTACTGTTTATAGAAGGGTACGGTAGTATAGGATGCCACAATGGATCGAACAAATGATTAATTTTAGACACTGATCTTGCTCTATCCTCTTAGTTGTAAAAAATTGAATCCAGTAGCAGTTCCTGATTTACACTTTCAGTCAGAATGATACATGGCAATGTACTAGCACATAGTAATCGTATCGAATCGAAAAAGCCAACCTCCTAGTCATGGCGGGAAAAAAGTAGTTACTTACTATCCTCATTCAGTTTTTGTTCAGCACAAACCAGTGTTAACCCCAACAAAATGATTTGAATAATGTCATTACAGCAAGAAGCCTGACCTATCTGAGATCGAAGATAAACCCATTGGTCTTGCAAAAACTGAACTGCAGTATCTCTACTCTCAACGTCCAGAATCAACAAGTCTGTATCGGATATGTCCGTGTTGTGGTGACGCATAGTATAGGAATAGTTCCCAGACAATTCATCCCAGGCATTCTCTGTATCAGATTTGATAATAGTCAGCAACTTGTCAAATAGCTCTCTATCCTCTTTCCAGTCCTCTACCACAATCAGTTCCATCATCCGACCCGGATTATAGTTATGTAGCTGATATGGTTTATCAGCAAAGGCACAATGAATAAAGTGTTCATACATTCTGCCGCAAGCAAGCTGAAAGTGATTAATCATACTTTTCGTCTATTTTATACCAGGATCTGCTTTTGTTACTCTTTAGACAACCGCATTGCTTTCTGCCGGTTCGTTTTCAGACTTACAAAAAAACCTTCCTGAAACAGAAAGGTTTTTTGCTCCTAAGTTCTCGGCTCGGCAAAGCCAGTAATATGAAACAGCCAATATATGAAGACCATATATATTTTTTCCCAAGGAGTTATTCTACATTGGATTACTCTCTAGGGTTATGAAGTAAGATGTTACAAAGTTTGTCAACAGAATATTCTTATAAAAGAGGGTTAATACGCAATTTGACAATCACGTATTTGACGCATACAGGTAAATACAATATTCTCAAAAATAGAAGAGAAACACCCATTTTTTAGCCATTTAGCGCCACTGCTTAGTGCAGCTTCCGATCAAGAAGCTACCATATTAGAGAAACAGAAGGATTAATACCTACACAATAGATTGAATATCAACAAATTGCACTAAACACTTATTTTAAAAATTGGGTATTAACTCTCTTTTGCAGCGCAATCAGATTGGCAATCTTTGTATTCCATTGACACTTTATTCACAAGCAAAGTAAGTCCGTCTCCAGATTTACTTAACTCCTTCAATCAATGAAAAAGACAGCTAATCATTCAGCCGTACTCCAAATGTCTACAGAACGAAAGCATACGATAACTGTATTACGTGCTCTTTTGGATAGACAACAAGACCTTATCCATCAGCTTCGCATAGAACAGAATCAGATCCGGGTCAAACTACAGCGATTACTGGAAGAAGAAAAGTATGGGTATATAAAAAGAAGGTCCTGACTATACCATCCTGGACAACTTTATAGTATAACTACCAGTAGTACGAGCAACTTACTACTACAAACCAAATACTTTCCTGCCCTGATATGAAAATTATGAGAGACTTTGAAGAATTTACCATTTTCAGTCCCGGAGACCTTGCAACTCGCTGGAATCTTTGTTCCAGCGTTGTTTCTTTATTATATGCAACTGCATTTCCGGCAGCCGGACGAGACTATAAGTTTGGATTTAAATTCTATCAGGATACTCCTATATACTATGCGCTAATTGACTGGAAACTCAAGAAAATTGCACGGGTATCTCCTATTGGACAAGTAGATGAGCTTTATCAGATGGTAGAAAAAGAAAGAAAATATAGGCGCTATCAATCAGCTGTTGCGAAAGCACTGGAAGAGATAAAAGCGGACAAGATAGAGACCCGGTTTTCTGAAGATGTGTATATCACAGTGAACCGTGTTATTGCCTATTCCCGCATTTGTGAAAGTTCAACTCTCCCTTCTTCGCTTTGTGTTGAATTTATGTACTATCCGTATTACGGATGGCAGTCAGAATCCATTGATCAGCTCATACCCCTCTAAAAAAATCTATCTGACAAGTAAAAACAGAAAGTACACTTGTTTTTTTTCACAAGCTACTTCCACTGACGCCAAATACTTCAATTAGTTTTGCCTGGAAACCAGCCTGTGCCACCAGCTTTTTTACATGCTCCGGATCAAGCTCATTACCCGAAACGGTAAGCGTCTGATCATCACTGTTAATATGCCAGTGCGCGATTTTTGCATCTTCATTGAGCAAAGGGGTAATACCTGCCTGACTTTCTATGGAATAGATATCGGTTTTAAATTTGAATATCTCCATGTTGAATTTAGTTGGGAATGAGAAGATAAATAAAATAGAGGCTACCTGCATGGTAGCCTCTTGTTAGTCTTTGATTCTGCTGCTGGTTTTGTCCAGATCAGTCAGTGAGCTAAATCTCTGCGGTCTGACTTAAGACAATAAAAAACCATCCAACTGAAAATGAATGGATACATCCGGATTCATTCTCTGGTTTAGATGAATTACCTTAAACCAGTTATTTTCGAGTTTATCACTCCTTTCGCAGACTAATACGCTTATATTTTAAAACACTATGCCATACCTTGCCAGGTTAAAAAGCTCTGTTTACTGGCTGCCATTGTAGCTTTCTGCTTTTGCTGAGGAATTAATTCCTTACTATAAATCAACACTTTTCGCCATCTCTATACCATAAAATTCGTACCTCAAAATAAGAAAGTTACAATGGACGGTATTCAAAACAAGGTATCGCAGGAGAATGCTAAACCAAACACGTATTTACCACAGTCACCTGCTACCTATTGATTTCTACAGATTTGTATAAAAAAATCAGTGTATACACTTTCTACACCTATATCTGAAAGAGTGCTGATTTGTGTTAAACACCTTATTTTGAAATTAAGTAGTTGACACATAGATAGTAACACCTGCCAAACAAAGTTAAGAAGATGGCATTATTTTATCATATGTATGATCAAAACTGAGGGAGAGAGTTTTCAGAAAAACAACTAACAACCTCACATTTTTTTGCTTGTTCTTTATCAGAATATATTCTTTTGACTACGGCTCTCTCATGAACCCTGGAGCGATAGAAGTCAAGAATCAGAAAGACTGTAGACTATAAGAATAGATGATGAAGTGATTTAAGCAATTGTAAAGCAGTTCAGAGGTCAGATAGTGGAGTGAGGCTATTTTATTTATAGTGGTTAAGTAACACAATAGATTACAAAACCCATTTTTTCAACTCTTATAGCACTTTAACCAATATCTGACTTTGCTGCTTTATCGAATTTGTTATTCGAGAAGAATAAACGTACTACATACACACTAAAGCTGATAAATACAAAGAAGACTTACTGTGCAATACTCTTTTTATATTCTTTTCTTCCCAAAAAAGGTTGCACAAACTGATTTAATCCAAATACCAAACTCATTGTTATGCAGCAATTCACAGATTTTATACTCATCGAGCCGTCTGACAGGCTGCCATGGGATTTGGGAAAAAGAATGAAGTCTTTGCTTTCTGCTGATGTATTTTCAGCAGGTGGAATACACTATAGATATGGGCTTAAGCTATATAAAAACGAGCCACTGTATTATGTTTTGGTAGAATGGAGCAAAAAACAAATTGTTCGGGTCTGTGAAATGGGACCTTCAGATAACCTGTATGAAATGGTTGAAAAACAGAAAAAGTATCTGACGGAGAAGGAATTTATTGACAGAGGACTGGTACAGCTAAGGGCCACCCAGATATATGAAAGACCAGTTACTGACATTCCGTTAGTTGTTAGAAAA
This sequence comes from Xanthocytophaga agilis, assembly GCF_030068605.1. NCBI lineage: Bacteria > Pseudomonadati > Bacteroidota > Cytophagia > Cytophagales > Rhodocytophagaceae > Xanthocytophaga > Xanthocytophaga agilis. The sequence continues at coordinate 99,815 of NZ_JASJOU010000020.1, read as the reverse complement.
CTATTTCCAGATCCGGAATCCAAATCTATAGATGGTTTACCCATTGGTAAGAAGATAGAATATCAGTACTATCCCCTGTTTGGATGGCAGTTTGAAAGAGTGACTGAGACTATTTGTTTAGTCGATACTGAGATAGAAAGCTATTGATACCTATTTATATAATACACACGTCAGTAGATTGTAAGACATTTGCGCCTCTTTTGATTGACATTGACTATGACAAAATAACCGGATAAGACTACTACAATTCAATTCGAATCAAGTCTTGAGACTAAGTATAAAAACGTTTAGAGATAACCTAAAATGTATCAATATCAATCAACAAACCGACAAATACGATGAATACCTATCAGAGATTTTTATTGATGCTGGCAATAGCCTTTTGTGTTGTATACATGGTACTGTATTTAGACGTAGACAATACAGATCATATTTTTCTGAGTATGCCTCATTTTTATAGGACACTTTTGATAGTATCTCCTATGGCAATTCTGATATTGCTGATGGTACCAAAGACATATACCAGCATGAAAATGAACAATATAATCATGGGAGCAAGCGGAGTGGTATTTCTTGTGTCGCTGATCTTTTTACAGAATCAGACATTCATGAAAGATACCCAATACCTGAAGGCCATGATTCCACACCACTCAGCGGCTATAATGACAAGCAAGACTGTAACTATCAAAGATCCCAGAGTCATAAAGCTCTCACAACAGATTCTTCATTCGCAGGAAGACCAATTAGACCAGATGAAAAAACTCCTCAAGGAAATGCAGCAATAGTACAGGAGGACTAGAACATCAACAACTGGTACAAACAATCATTCGCTCTTTAAAATTGCAGCAGACAACGTCATAATCATATTTCACTTTTATCGAAGACACTCAAAATATCCGTTACGAAAGTATTCGAACACATTCATTGACTCATCCATCATAATTATACTATGTGCCTATTTGTGATCTTTTCATAATACATCTTTGAGAAAAATGCCGAAAGGTCTGGTTATATTAACCAGACCTTTCTTATTACTTTTCAAAAAAGTACTTATACTATATCCAGACCAGAGGCCAATATTGAACAAAAAGCTGAGAGTGAAAGATCTTGTGGCTATAGGGTTATAGTACTTCCACCAGAGTATGTATTCTGAGAAGGCAACTAAATTTATGTTGAGAAAAACGTATATTAAACTGATAAGTAACGATGAGACGAAGCCTGCCAGAAAGAAGCAAGAGCCTGGTCAAAGTCAGTCATTAAAGATGCTTTGTTACTGGTTAAAGCAGTAGAGCGGACAGGCAAATCGGATGACTTTTCTTTTTGCCGTAAATACCAGTAGTCAATCGACGTTTTATCAAAACCAGCCTGAAAAGCAATGCCTTTGGTAAACTCAGCCCAGCTAACTTCACCCCTGTTTGACAGATGCCAGATACCATATGCCTGATCCAGAAATAAGTCGAGGCTCTGGTGTATAAGCTCTGGCAGATAAGAAGGCGAGAAACGTAGGTGATCAGGGATAGAAAAACTTTCCTGACGGGTAAACTTCTCAAATGTGAGTTGAATAAAGTCCTTCGCATGCCAGGGATTTAACAAGGCACCTGTACGCACAACTAAGGCCTGAGAGAGATTTTGCAGGATCAGGTTTTCAGCAGCTACCTTACTAATACCACTATCACAGGCAGGTGATACAGGGTCCTGTTCATGGTAAGGAGCCCCTTTGGTGCCATCAAAGACAAAATCATTTGAAAACGCCAGTAAAGGAACCGCATTCTCCTGACAGGCTTTTACCAGAAGCGAAATATCATGTAAATGGAAGTTGGTACCTGATGAGAGCAAATTCAGGTGAGTTTGGCTTTTTTCTTCTGTAGCAAGAATAACTCCCCAGGGTTTATAAAGCTGAAACAACTCCCAAAGCTGGTTACTATCCATAACCAATTGCGAAGACAGGATATGATTGGCGAGTCCACGTTCCTCACATATGGTTGCAAAAGCAACCTGCATGGCCTGGCTATTGGTAAATATAAGCAAGGGCTTACGAGTCACCGAATGTGATAGAGCAGCCGGTGACCTTTGCCACCAGCCTGGCTCATGAACAACGGAAGGTACAGCAGTCTGGTCTGTTAGTAACTGCTTGACCAGAAACGAAAGTGCCGTTGGACGTGGTTCTGACGAACGTACATCAAATAGTCCCGGTTCATAATACCCTACCTCTCTGGTAAGCAAAGTGTTCCAGTCAAAAGAGCCCAGAGAAGCCCAGGCAGTAATGGCTCTGAAGTCTACACCTTTTGCAATAAGCTTCTGTCCGGTTTGCCAGGCCTGATAAAACCAGCGCATTTGTTCTTCACGGGTACATCCCAGGTGCACTTCTGTTACAGCCAAAGGAATAGTATATCGTTCCCAAGCTTGCAGCAGTAACTTCTCAGCCCCCGCCATCTCTATAGGCGCTCGTACAGCTTCTATGTCCACATACTGGTGTCTGCCGTTGCCTCCGACCAGAAAAGAAGGATATTTAGTGATCTCATGGTCCAGATATCGCTCACTGGTAAGGTAATAATCAAGGCCTAAGATATCCGGAGGACACGCATTTTCAAGAAAGAAATATAACTCCTCCGGAGGAATCTCAGAGTCAAGTAAATAATTCCAAAGCGGGTGTTTATCATCTACAAACCCACAAAGTAAATCATATCCCAACCACCTGCGTGCATTATCAAAGTCAGCCTGGTACTGGAGTTCTTTTGTGCTGTATGTAATGCCTAAATCTTCAGTTTGTACCAGCTTCGCTGCAGGTTGTATCTGCCGGATTTGTTGCATAGCCAATACTATCCCTTTGCATTGATTGATCAGGATACGACAGAATCCTGCATCATCGCGTCGGTGTGGATACCAATGTCCATACAAACCCGCAAAACGAGCGGTTGTAAGCGGTTCGTTGATGGGATTATAGAGAGTCAACCACGGATAGCGTTCGGCTACATTTCTGGCAAAACGTGCAAACTGTTCCGGAAAGTGAAGCTGATCAAATGTACAGTAGGCCGGACCACTTCCATGATGAAGCAGTCCGACAATCGGGTTCATCCCAATATCCTTTAAAAACTGCAATCGTTCATCAGTCCACGACCAGTCCTGTTGACCAGGATCGGTAGGAGCAATTCGCTCCCATAGTACCGGATAGCGAATGGTCTGAATACCCAGTTGAGCAATCTTTTCCAGATCCTGAATACGCGTTTGATGCCCATTTTTGAGTAACTGATCAAAATACTGGTCGTCAATGCGATTCACAGAACATTCGATTCCTCCCCAAATCTCAGGATTCGGGAGCGGCAGGAATGGCATTGGGTGAGTAAACTCCGGGGCTCGGAACATGTTTTTTTACAATTTGTGGATCAAGAACTTCGTTAACAGATTTTTTACCGGATAGTTTGTCATAGAGTGTCAGTGCCTGAGCAACCACCTGATCCATGTTGTAATACCGGTATGTACCCAGACGACCTACAAAATGCACGTTGGGCAGCGTTTCTGTTAACAACTTGTACTGTTGATATAATGCTGCATTTTCAAGCTTGGGTACCGGATAATACGGATCGCCGTTCCAGCTTGGATACTCGTAGGTAATACTGGTTTTGGCATGTTCCTGTCCGGTTAAATGCTTGTATTCTGTGATACGCGTATAGTCTTGGTCGTTGGGGTAGTTTACCACCGCCACCGACTGGAACTGAGGCTGATCTACTGTCTTATGGACAAATTGCAGAGAGCGGTAGGGAAGATGTCCGTAACAATAATCGAAATACTCATCCACCGGCCCGGTAAAGATTAGATTTTTAAACCCAACATACTTCTTGATTTCTGTATAGGATGTGTTGAGTGCAATGTGAATGTTGGGATGATCCAGCATATTTTCAAACATACGGGTATAGCCATGCAAAGGCATATACTGGAATGTATCTGTAAAATACCGGTCATCACAGTCAGTGCGCGTCGGAATACGGGAGGTTACCATTTTATCCAGCTCCGAAGGGTCCATTCCCCATTGTTTACGGGTATACCCTCTGAAAAAGGTTTCATACAAATCTCTTCCTACCTGGCTCAACACTACATCTTCAGATGTACGAATAGTTTCTATAGGCTCTTTAATCTGATCAAAATAAGCAGCAAGTTGTGCGGAATCAAAATTATGTCCATATAACCCATTCACCGTATTCAGGTTAATAGGGATGGGTAGCAATTTGTTCCTGACAGAAGCCAGTACTTTGTGTTCATAAGGCCTCCATAGCGTAAATTCAGACAAATAGGCAAATACCTTTGGTGAATTGGTATGAAAGATATGGGGTCCGTATTTATGAATCAGTATACCCGATTCGTTATAGTAATCATAGGCATTACCGCCTATATGCTTACGTTTATCAATAATAAGGACTTTTTTGTTGCTCTTTTTCGCTAAGCGTTCTGCTAGTACAGCGCCAGCAAAGCCAGCACCTACAATAAGGTAATCAAACATATACAGGTATAGTTAAAAAGTGATCAATAGGTATATGTCAGGGAATTACAAATGATTGGCAATAGAATTAGGGTAATGCAGGAGGGCTAGTTACTACCAGGTCACATACTAAGCCATATGCCTTGTTTTCGTTTCAGCCAGCTTTGTTATCAATTGCTGCATTTGTTGCCAGGTATAATCCCATGAATTATTTGCAAGGAACTCATCTACTCTTTGTTGCCATTGTGTATTTCCTGCTTCGTTAAGTGCCTTCTCTATCGCCTGTTCAAACTCCTCTGCTGATTCAGCAATATGAACCAGACCCACTTCTCCATAGGGACGAATCACATCTGTAATGGGAGTAGAGACAACCGGTCTGTGAGCCGCCAGGTATTCTGGTGTTTTGGTTGGACTAATAAAACGGGTAGATTCATTGCGGGCAAAAAGCAGCAGGGCCACATCCCACCCTGCCAGATAGGCAGGCAACTGTTCATACGATTTCATGCCTAGATAGTGGATATTCGGATTCTGAGGTAAGGTAGCCGGATCAATTTTTACAACCGGTCCTATGATAATAAAATGCCAGTCCGGGCGACGTTCAGCCAGATCGCGCAGCAGATCAATATCAAAACGTTCATCAATCACTCCATAAAACCCAAATTTTGGTGCTTCAATGGTTGCCTGGTCTGCTGGTTCAACAGCCCTATGTGCTTTAGCAAAATGATCTTTATCAATGCTGCTGGGGAACGCACGAACAAACGGATGCCGATCTCTTTTGGCTTCATACAAACTCAACCCTCCTGTATAGACAATATCTGCTTTTTGAAGCAATTGCTGTTCCCATTCCAGCAGTTCAGGAGGAGCCCCTTTAAAAGCAGAAAGTTCATCCATACAATCATAGATAGTCACTTTCGGTGTTAGATTTTGACCGAATGCCAATGCCATTGGGGTATAATACCAGGCTACATAGTCTTCAATCCGGTATTTTTCTATCAGGGTCTTCAGTATATTTTCTTGTTCCTGTCTGGCTTCTGTATGTGAAAGGGTAGCTGGAAACTGTGGAGTGATTACCCAGAGATTATTTTCGTTTCGTTCATTAAAACTGACAATCTCCTGTGTATCAGAAAATACAGGCTCTTCTACAAAGAAAACCCGCCATTGCCTTGCTGCCCGTGTCATCAAATGTTGAGGACGTTGAAAAACAAAGTCCCAGCGCAAATGTGAGAAACAGATCAGATTTTGAACAGATATTTCTGCTGGTGTGTCTATAGCGTCTTCAGTTAGCTGAGTATCAGACATATTACCAATATTACCTTGTATAGAGGTTGTGCCTTGCAATGGATCTGTAATTTGTACAACAGTAGAGGCTAATAGATTAGATTGATCTTTCGAAACGGTCTTCATACTATGTAATGGGAGATTAAGTGAGGTATGCTGAAAAGAAATAAGGTTAAATCAGACGCAGGGTATACTAACCTTAGTATAGAAGTTGATTGCTTGCATATACACTAAGGTTAGCAGATCTGACAAATCAGATAGACTCTCTCTGTATCACTATTTCCTTTGAGCTTATATCTATCTGCTACTGATATGAAAGGCAGATCTTTTTCCTGATTCCTTTATTTATTGCCTACCGGATTACTCATAGAATTGAGTACTTCCCGGGATACTTTCAAATGGGTGCGTACAAGCGGATGGGCTGCAGCTGCCAGACTCTTCAAATTCGAATCACTGGCCTCAGACTCAACCATACTCATTACCTTGTCCAGCTTTTCATGATCATTTACGCCACTCTCTTGTATATAAAAGCGGTCTACTTCATTACCTGTGAGTTTGCTAAGCTGAGTAAGCATTTCCTGCGTTTGAGAATCTATTTCTCTGGGAAGGCTAACCCCTTTGGCTGAAGCTATTTCCGTTAGTTTGGCCGCCAGACCGTTTTGCTCTTCGACCTCAGCCTGTGCTATTTGACGTATCTGATCATTACTAGCTTTTTGAACGGCCATCTGGCTAAGCATTAATTGTTGCATGCCCCCTTTGGCTACCTCCATAAATAAGGTCTGATCTTTCTGAGAAAGTGCTTTCTTATCTGCCGTAACAGCAGCTACTTTGGCAGCGCCTTCCTTGTTGATACGCTCTAGCTCTGTTCGGCTCATTCCGCCTATCATAGCAGAGGCGTCTGCCTTATTACCAGATGCTTGATTTCCTGATTGCTGAGCAAAGCTTGTCAGAGGGACCAGTGATGTGACTGCCAGTAATATAGCACCAGCAAGGATGCAACGTAGTTTGATATTGTAGGTTGTCATAAGGGTTGTTTTAATTAAGTGATTTTTATGGATCTCACATAGCAGAGAATTTCTGCCGGATGTAAGTGTACACCATCTGACGATCCGTTTATCCGGACCTGGGTATGAACAGAATTTTATATTATCTGCAGGAATACTTATACAAAACAGTGCCTTGTCTGGAGAGTAGATTGATATAGGATGCGTTAAATACCTGTTTTTAAAAAGGAGTATTTGACGCACATTGGAGTGGTGGCAGATACCCAGGTGTGAAGTTTATGAAATGAAATAGTGTGTTCTAATAGGCATAAGCTTGGCTTTTGTATACCAGGCTATGGCTTGGGCCAACTGTGTAAAATACTTGTTTTCAATATTTTACAGTATGTAGTTGCAATTAAACTGCCAGACAGGATAAGAGCTAGCATAGCAAGGCATGATTTTTATCAGCCCTCCCCAATCTGTACAAAGCCGGGCCAGCTGAGATAAGGAGTCTACATAAATGATGGAAAGCCCGGAATAGGATTTAAGATATATTCCCTATAAGCACACCAGAAACTCTGCCATTTTGTGATATATTACCAAACTTTATCAGATCCTGTCGTACTAGTTTGTACAGGCTTAGACAAGCCCCACATATCTGTTTACAATGCGGCTATTTTGTATGTTAGAAATAGAAGCTGAGTACCTTCTGATAAAACAGCAGCCAATAACAACAGTCTGGACATTCAGGAAGAACATGCTGTGTTGCTCCTCACTAATCTATCCTAGGTGTACATAAAAGTAGTCGTTTACCACCAGGTAAACTTGTCCCGGACGAAAAACAAAACATCCGGACAGGAATGTTTTTTTTACGGATATCAAGCTATCTCTTATGAGGATGTTCATTAGTGGATATTCATTTGGAAATCCTATACATAGCTCGTTTGGCTTTCCTTTTTTGTTTGTTCAGTAAATGTCTGGTCTGAATTGTATTTACTCAGAACATGTATACCAGCCATACCTTTACAAACCTGTAAAGACACTTTTTTAAACCGGAATTCACAACATGTGAGCATCTGAATAGTAATAAGGACAATATCCTACTAAAATCAATATAGCTTTTACCCCATCAACTCATGGAACCCAATCACCCAAACTACGGACTTACAGAAATTCAGGAAGATTCAGCAGAGGAGGTACACTTTGTGAACCCTTTGCCACGGGCAGTACTTCGGCACACCCGATTTGCTCTTCTGGATGGCGAATGGAAATTTTCATTGGACAATGAAGATCAGGGGTTGGCCAACAAGTGGTATCTGGCACATACCTATCAACATACCGCTCACTGGCCAGGTGCAGTAGAATCTCACATGGCAGAAGCAAAAGATTCCCACCCTTCCTCTTCCTGGCAGGATAAGGTGATTGTGTGGTATGAACGGGAATTTTCCTTTCATGCTACCATCGAAGAATCTATTCACTCTATGCTACAGATCACATTTGGTGCCTGTGGGTATGAGACCAGAGTCTGGCTGAATGGACTGCCTCTGCAAACCATTGATGGGGAAGAGATCCATTATGGGGAGTATACTTCTTTCTCATACGAATTAAACCAGGAAATGCTGCGGCCTGTCAATCGGCTTACTGTCCGGATTGCAGATACAATGGATGCCGAAATTCCAAGAGGCAAGCAGGAATCGCATGTGTACAAACGGGGAGGTATCTGGTATCAGACCTATACCGGTGCAGTACGCAGTATCTGGCTGGAAACTGTAGAACGCAATCGGCTTCGTTCACGAGTTGGGGTGATTAGTATAATAGAAGACAAGCTTGTTCAATTTAACCTTACCACCCGGATTCATGATCCTGGTTGTTATATCTTACGATTAAAAGTCTACGAACGAAGTCGCAAGTCAAACGAACCCCTGGCAACATCTGATTTCCCGTTACGTCTGGAAGTTGGTCAGAAACGGCAACGGGTAGCTATTGAAGTTCCCGGAGCTGAGCTTTGGTCACCGGAATCTCCTCATTTGTATCGGCTGGTGGCACAACTGATTGATCCCAGTGGCTACGCAGCCGAAATCGAGACGTTATTCGGTTTGCGTAAAATAGAGTCCCGCAGTTCTAAAATATATTTGAACCATACCCCAGTCTATCTGGATGGTATCCTTTATCAACCCGGTACGGCTACCTATGAAGAAATGCAGCGTCATATGCAGGCGATGAAGGAGTTGGGTTGCAACCTGGTGCGGATTCATATTACAGGCGTTGATCCAAGGATTTATAATTTAGCGGACGAAATGGGTATGCTTTTATGGGTTGAGGTACCCAGTCCGCATAGTTCCAGCCAGGTAAGTCGTCAGAATCACCGGACCGAATTGCTCCGAATGCTCACACTCATTGAAACCCATCCGTCCATCATAATCTGGAGTCTGTACAATGAAGACTGGGGCGCTCAGGATATTGCTATAAATCCGGAAACCCGTCAATACATCATGGATATGTATCATTATATGCAGATTAACCATCCTCAGTTTTTGGTTGTTGATAATGATGGATGGCACCACGTTTCCTCAGAGGGACGTTTGAAATCCGATTTACTGACTGCCCATTTGTATACACCTGATCTGGACCGATGGAAACTGTTGCTGAACCGATTAGTAGCTGGTGAAATGGAAGGGGTAGCTGCGTTTCCCCTAGTGGTAGGTGATCCGTTCTTTTATCGCAAACAAAAACCATTGCTGGTGAGTGAATGGGGTGGTTTTGGCTTTGTAGATTATGGAGGGCCCAATGATGCAGAAAGCCGGACAGAGCAAATCCGACTGTTCAAACAGGAATTGCGAAAACATCCTATAGCGGGAGATGTGTATACACAGGCCATTAATATCGAAGATGAACGAAATGGCATTATCGATGCACATACCGGAGAATTACAGGTTCCTGCCAATGTGTTATCTTCCAAAGATATACAACTATAAAATACCGAACGAATATCTAGTATATGGAACAGGTTACCAGGATAGTATCGCGTTAAGAAAGTTAACACTTTTAAACGCGACTACCTGTCATAAACTTTTTATCCAATACTCCCTTTCAACTACAACAATACGACTTTTGACTAATTCCGTTTTCTGGCCTCTGTTTACCTTTGCTTAAACAAAAAATCAGAAAAATGGAATTAAAAAACAGCACCATTCTAATCACCGGCGGAACAAGCGGGATTGGCTTAGAGTTTGTCAGACAACTTACCCAACAAGGAGCTACAATCATCGTTACAGGACGTAACCTGGAGGCATTGGAGAAAACAAAAACGGCGTTTCCAAAAATTCACCCCTTCCAAAGCGATGTGAGCAAACCACAGGACATTGAAAAGTTGTACAAAGATGTTACCCGACAATTTCCTGAGTTGAATATCATCATCAACAACGCTGGCATTATGCGTTTGATTGATGTAGAGGATACTCGATTGGATCTGGAAAATATTAACCGTGAAATTGTCACCAATCTTTCGGGTACTATCCAGATGGTGCATCAGTTTTTACCGCATTTACGAACAAAAAAGTCGGCTGCAATTGTCAACGTTTCATCGGCAATTGCCTTTACGGCCTATTCTTCTGCACCTGTGTATAGTGCATCAAAAGCAGGAGTTCACGCCTATACACAGGCATTGCGCTTGCAACTGGAAGAAACAAACGTAAAAGTATTCGAAGTAGTGCCTCCGGGTGTGAATACCAATCTTCAAAATGATTGGGTGCTACAACCAAACCCCTCAATGATGATGGATGTAGACAAAATGGTAAACATTGCCATTAAAGGACTCTTGAATGACAAACCAGAGATTAAACCTTTCCTCATTAGTATAATAAAAACGGTGAGCAGACTTATGCCCAATCTCCTGCTCAGGTTCGGACATGGTGAATTTAAAAAATTTAAACAACTGACTGCTAACTACTAAATATGGTAGAGATGAAAAAATCACTTTTAGTAGTCATCATGCTGTTTGTATCAATAGGCACTTTTGCACAGAAATTATCACCAGACCAGATAGTAGGGATATGGCAATGTGAGGATTTTAAAATAGAGATCTTCAAATCAGGTACTACTTACTCTGGTAAACTACTATGGGCAAAAGACATATTTGAAGCTGACGGAAAAACGCCTAAGAAGGATAGTAATAACCCCAGCGAAAAACTAAGAAACCGATCCAGACAGGGTATTGTACATATTACAGAACTCGCTTACAAAGACGGCGAGTATAGAGATGGAAAGCTATATAGTGTGCAGGATGGAAATACCTATAGTCTAAAAGGTGTACTTAAAAATGCGGACAACCTTGAAACCAGAGGGTATAAAGGTATTCCAATGATAGGTAAAACGTTCATATGGAAACGTGTTCAAAATTGAGATTCAGGCAACATTTTGTTTTTCTTTCCAATGTGGCTTCCCTAGGTTATTCTATCTGTTTTTTCTGTAGTTCAAGCATAGGCAACAATACCTCAACAAATCCAAAAAAGGGTTAACAAGGTCGATCATTATTGTTCAGATCTCATTCTTGGCCAGTTATATAATCAAAAGTAGATTCTTACCTAAAATGATAAAAAACATTCTTTCCTTAGTATTATTGATCGTTAGCGTATCACTAAGTTTCAAGCACGGCTGGGATACATTTCACTATAAAAACAATCCCGAATCAGTCAAAATGATGAATGACTTAGGTATCAGTGAATCGATTATTCCATTCCTTGGCTTTTTAACTATAGCTGTGGGAGTTCTGTTGCTGATTCCCAAGACATTTTTCCTCGGCAATATGCTCAATGCTATCTCAATTCTTTTTATTATGGGATTGGCATTACGAGCCGGAAATGGTCGAATGGCGTTGATAGAGATTCCGTTTCTGGTAATGCCATTGCTCTTGATATGGCTAAAATATCCATTTAAAAAGTAAACTACTTCTGTATAATAGCAAATATGAAACCCTACAGGATACAATCCATATCGGAAATACATCGGTTGATGAATCTTCCCAAACCACATCATCCGCTGATTGGTATAATAGATTTAAAGGGACTAAAAAATGACCCAAACATCACTGCCGTTATTTTTGACTTTTATGTAGTATCGCTCAAGAGAGGTTGTAACAATCTGTTATATGGGCAACAGAAATACGATTTTGATGAAGGTTTAATGGCGTTTTTGTCGCCCGGACAGGTTTTGCGTGGTGAAGAAAATGGTGTACCTGCAAATCTGGAAGGCTGGATGTTGTTCATTCATCCTGATTTTTTATGGAATACCTCTCTTGCAAAAAAGATAAAGCAGTATGAATATTTTGGGTATGCTGCCAATGAAGCTCTGTTTCTTTCCGACAAAGAAGAAACCCTTATCAATGGGATTATTGACAATATCAAACAGGAGTACCATTCAAACATTGATAAATTCAGTCAGGATGTAATCATTGCACAACTGGAATTGTTGTTTACTTATTCTCAACGGTTTTACGAACGCCAGTTCATTACCCGCAAAATCACCAATCACAAAATTCTAGAACGGATGGAAGATGTATTGGCAGACTATTTTGGTAATGAAGACTTGATGATAAAAGGATTACCCAGCGTTCAATACATTGCCGACAAACTGAATATTTCAACCAAATATCTGAGTAGTTTATTAAAACAACTAACCGGGCAAACTACCCAGCAGATCATTCATGAAAAACTAATTGACAAAGCAAAGGAGAAACTATCTACCACTGAATTATCCGTAAGTGAAATCGCCTACGGACTGGGTTTTGAGCATCCTCAGTCATTTAGTAAATTATTCAAAGCAAAAACTAATCTCTCTCCTTTGGAATTCAGGCAATCGTTTAATTAATTGTTTCAACTGACATCTTCTCTCCTCTTATTTTATACTCTCCTACCCTTTGGAAAAGGATACATGAAGATAAATAAAGGCATATAAATAGATAAGCAACCCAACTTAATTAGTATAACTAACCTTCAAAATTGAATTATAGGATAACTATCAGGCTAGCTAATGACCAAAATAAATACAAACGAGCTATCGCAGCTCTTGTTGCAGGATATCTAAGGTCTTCTGATCCTGTATTCCTTTAAAAAAAGTATTAATAACATTCTTAAAAACGGGATCGGCATCTTTTACATTGGCAAATAAGGTCATGCAGGAACATAACTTCAAATCATCCGGAGAGCCAAATATCTGATTGGCTGTTTTTCCTTCCAGTTGTAAAACCGCCTGTGAAATTTCAATCAGATTTTTACCTAGCACAGGGTGAAGAAGATAAGCTGTGGCTTGATCAATATCCTCAATAGCATAAAATTTTGCGGTGTCACTTTGCCCTAACCCCTTAATCTGAGGAAAGATGTACCACATCCAATGAGAAGTTTTGCGGCCACTTTTAATTTCCTGTAGTGCTTTCAAATACACCTGGTTTTGTGCATCCAGAAATCTGCTCAATGTATCTGTTGACATGATTATCTTTTTTAGTGAACAATAAAGCATTGTCTTTCTTTTATACCATAAAAACAGTAGTTCCGCTATCAGACTGAATCAGATAAAAGATTTCATATTGTTGGTAGTACGGATAGCCAGAGACTATACAGGTAGTATAAGTTTTCTATGAGCATATAACTAATTGGTTCTGAAATAAGTTGACAGATGCATTAACTTATTCAGAACCAACTAAGTACGCTGTAAAAACTGCTAGTATTCAGTAAACTTTTCAAACCTGATCTTACCCATTGACCACAGAGCCACCATTGACATGGATAACCTGTCCGGTAATATAACTGCTATCTTTGGATGCCAGAAATACATAAGCTGGTGCTACTTCGGATGGTTGACCTGCTCTGCCTAATGGAGTATCTTTACCAAATTTACTCACCTTCTCAGCTTCAAAGGTAGCAGGAATGAGGGGTGTCCAGATAGGTCCTGGCGCTACCGCATTGACCCGAATTCCTTTGGAAGCCAGATTCTGTGATAAAGCTCTGGTAAAAGCAACAATGGCACCTTTGGTAGAAGAATAATCCAGCAGCGTAGGATTGCCTTTATAAGCAGTTACAGAGCTGGTGTTTATAATTACTCCATCTTCAGGCAACAGACTCAATGCAGCTTTGGCGAAATAGAACATGGAAAAAATATTGGTCTCAAAAGTTGCTTCCAGCTGTTCTTTGCTAATGGTCTGAATATCATCTTGAGGATGTTGTTCAGCCGCATTATTAACCAGTACATCAAACCGTCCCAGACGCTGCTTGGTTTGCTGTACAGCATTCTGGCAGAAGCTTTCATCCCGAATATCGCCCTGGATCAACAGACACTGCCGACCTTCGTCTTCAATCAGTTGTTTTGTTATCTGTGCATCTTCATTTTCATTTAGATATACAATGGCAACATTGGCTCCTTCTCTGGCAAAATGTACAGCTACTGCACGTCCAATGCCACTGTCACCGCCTGTAATCAGGGCGACTTTACCTTCTAGTTTACCGCTTCCACGGTAGTCTTCTCGAATAACTTCCGGTTGTGGCGTCATTTCAGTTTCCATCCCCGGTTGGCCGTCTTGTGTTTGCGCAGGGAAATTATTTGGATATTGATCAGTTGGCATAGCATTAGATTGTTAAGGTAAAAGAATAGAAATCAAAAAATGTTTTGTTGGTATGTCTGTGTTCAAAGTATGCATTTACGGAGTATACGAAACCCGGTAAATAACTCCATTGGTATCATCTGAGACTAATAGTGATCCATCGGTATGCACAGTCAGTCCGGCTAAACGTCCAAAATGACTCGTATTATTATTGATCAAAAATCCTGTCAGGAAGTCCTCAAAACGGGTAGGTTGTCCATTTTCAAAACGCAATCGTACTACTTTATAGCCTACAGGGTCCCGGCGATTCCAGGAACCTCTCATGGCAACAAAAGCATCCGTTTGATACTCAGATGGAAATTGTGAGCCAGTATAAAATACCATTGCCAATGGGGCACTATGTGCTTCATACTGTAAGAGAGGTAGTGTAGTTTTGGCCAGGTATTGCTCATAGGTAGAATCTTCAGGCGGAGGCTGCGGATTAAATTTTCCATCGCCGTAGATATAAGGCCAGCCATAAAATTTACCTTGTTCCAAAAGATTCACTTCTTCCTGCTGTTCTCTGTCTCCTAGCCAGTCAATCCCATGATCCATGCCATACATCTTCTGAGTTTGAGGATGCCAGCCAAATCCAATTGTGTTACGTAGTCCGGAGGCAAATATCTTTCGGTTAGAACCATCTGCGTTGGCTTGCAAAATGGTAGCATTTTCTGCATTCGGTTCTTCACAGGCATTACAGGTACTACCTACAGTGATGTACATTTTACCATCTGGCCCAAATGCAATGGTGCGATTGGGATGCTGACCTGCGTCGGGCAAATCTGAAATAAGCATTTTTAATGTTCCCAGTGTCCCATCATTGTTAATAGCAGCAGAGAACACCTCATGAACCGTAACCAGATACATCTGATTATTGTAAATAGTGATTCCATGCATATTGGGTTTATTGGCTACAACCTGTGACTGATCTGATTTTCCATCCGAATCAGTATCTCGCAGTAATGTTACGGTGCCGGCATCTCTGTCTGTAAAATATACCTGCCCGCCAGAGCCTACTGCCAGCATACGAGGCTTACCAAGATTTTCTGCAAACTTGCTGACTGTGAAGTTTGCAGGTACCTTGAGCTGAGCGACATTCTGATCTGTGGCCTGCTCCTGTACCGGATGGAAAACATGACCTTCTACTTTTGTAAGGCCATCAGGATCATCCTCATCATTTGAATCGCAACCTGTAAGCATGATGCCCATTAGTGTTGCCACAAAAACCATTTTTACCGGGTGTAGAAAATTGAATTGCATGATTATAAGCGATTTGAAAAGAAATAAGTTAAAAAGTATTATCTGCATTGAATACATAAAATGCTTCTACAGAAAGGCTTTGCTAGAAGATGGTAAAAACTATACCCGTTTATGCTTATAGCAAGTAGGAATACACCTATGATGAGTATGAAGTTGGTATACACTAAAATTAAACATCCGCCATAAAAGCCTGTATATCAGTAAATTACATCAATTTACAACCTTTAAGATTATTGGCAAGCGTCAAGCTGTTGCGCGAAACACCTATTTTTTAAAATGAGTATTTATCACAAAGGGCAGGAGCCAAAAAGATGTACGAATGATTAGACAAAAAGATGTTGGGATTTATTGTGTAATTATTGAACTACCCCACTCAATCCTCTGAATCAGAGAAGAGAACCAGAACAATACTATAACCAGAGCAAGTATTGTATCGACAGGAATACCTTTGTGGAAAAATGTATTATGTGCTACTGAGAGTAAACTAATTCATCGAAAAAAGAATAAAAGCTACCTTCCAATACTTAAAAACTTCATTTCACCGTTGCAAGTACGCTAAATACGTGTTTTTACAAATAAGTATTTACACTCTTTTGTAGATTTTCATTATTAGTAAACTTTGTAAAAACAGTCAGTTTTTAATTAAATATGATGTTAAGTTAAAGAAACATTCAAACTAAAACTGCCGAAATATGAGAGATGATCTTTACACACAAGCCAGAATTGAAGATTTAAAAACCCATGTGAACATCATAATGGAGAGAGTACATCAATTACTTGCCCAACAAAACAAAAGCCGGATTGAAATACAGCGTCTGATAGAGGGTAAAACAGACTGTATTCATAAAAAGCCAGATGATTGTTCAGACACCAACTATAATCGTTGGCAATAAGCTTCCGGAAGGTAAAGATCGAATTATTTTGAATTTTATCGTTAGTTACGACATAGTTTTTAGTGAATAGTTCAAGTGTACTCGCTTTTTTGTATGTAATGTAAAAAAGCCTTTCTGAATCAGAAAGGCTTTTTTGTCGTAGATAGGTTACTACCTATCCGTTTTAGAAAAACCCTCTCTATTGCATACATTGAACGATAACACAAAAAATTCTTTTGCTGACAGGCATGCTTTTTAGCTGGTAGCCCCAATTCTACAAATATATTTTTCTGTCACATCTTATCTACACTATGCGACTTTTGTATGAACCGACTTAGTTAACTAACTAAGTAATTTATTCATATGTAGATGAACGGGTTAGTAATAAATACATTTGTGACGCAAAGATCTCAATGCTGTCAACATAAGGAAAAGCGCTCACAAACTCTCTCCATCCTCCTGTAAAGACATCTCCCCTGCCCTCCTGTAAATAATCACACCCTACTGCTTTCCTTCTAAAAAAAGCTTTTGACAAATAGAACTCTGTTTACTTTCTGAGAAAAATACATTGCAAAAGGAAAGTTGGTCTATCTTGTCACGCCTGTTCCGACAACAGCCTGCCACGCCAAGGCGTGGGCGGGAAGTTTCTTACAGAAGGACAAGAAATTTTTTCTTTATTTACAAAACATCTGTTTAGTATAAGACAATAATTTAGTTCGGATTAACTCTGTAAACGATGTGTATGTTTTTCTCAAATGCTTGTTTTATCTAAGAGGCAAAATGATGGTAATAAGTGTACCTTTCCCAGACGTAGATTCTATTTCTATCGTTCCTTCCAGCAACTTTACCCTGTCTTCAATCGTTTTCATGCCAATGCCTTTCCCTGATTTGCTACTATCGGGTTTGGAGGTTTTCATGCCGGTACCATTATCCTGGGCTTCTACATAGATAAACTGATCGTCATGGGTGACTTCGATACGGGCACGGCTGGCACCCGAATGCTTCACAATATTATTGGCTAGTTCCTGCGCGATACGATAGATAGCTGCCTCCAGATAGTCGGCGAACCGTTCCTCCAATCCATGACAGACAAACTCAATACCTGTACCCGAAAACCGTGTACAGAAATCGCTGATAGCCTTATCCAGGCCATATTCCTTTAGCAAAATAGGAACCAGTTCGTGAGAAGCTCTGCGAGTCTCTGCAATAGCATCGACTAACACAGCTTCTGTTGCCCGAAGTGACTTTTGGATCATCGGTTGATCATTAGACTGCAGGTACATCTCCAGTTGATTCAGATTGAGTTTGGTAGCATATAAGAGCTGTCCAACTCCATTGTGCAGTGATTCAGAGATGCGTCGGCGTTCTTCTTCCTGAGCTTCCAGAATGGCTAACAAAAGTTGTTTCTGTTGCTCAATCTGTATTTTGATATTCTCTTCTTCCAGCCGTTTGAGTTCACTGATATCCAGATCTACGCCCACTACCCGCATGGGCTTTGCCTCTGTATCATACATAACTGCACTTTTGACTTTAACCGTTACAGGTTTCTGATCCACTATCATATGCAATGTTTCCTCAAAAGGGCCTTCACCATTCCGGATCTTGTCTACCATTGTTTGGGCAACAGGGCGATCCTGTCTGTTAACATAGTCCAGATACACTTCCAGATGGATCTGACTACCCAGTGGCAAACCAAACAAACGATACATACCCTCTGACCAGTAAAAGGATCTTGTATCCAGATCATATTCCCAGCTTCCCATTGCTGCGACCTGTTCAGCTTGTTGTAAGATCATTAACCGTTTATACAATTCCAACTCCACCTGTTTGCGTTCAGTTATATCCAGATTGGTAGCTACCACCCCATCGTCGAGTTTGACAAACATACACGAAAACCATTTGTTAAATCCTTCATACTGGTAGTAATACTCCATGCCTTCGGCTTTACCTGTTTCCATAACACGAAGCATTATATCAAATATTCCAATTTGTTTAATGCCCGGAAAGGCCTGTGCATACAAACTACCTTCCAGATCTGTACGCCCTGTTTCCCGTTTGATTTCTTTGTTGGCTATCTGAATCCGAAAATCAAGAATAGTGCCATTTTCATCCCGAACAGCTTTCATCACCGACATCCCCATCAGATTGGTGTCAAACACGGATTGTAGCAGATCCCGGCTTTCTGCCAGTTCCTGTGTGCGTTCGGTTACCTGGTGTTCAAGCAGTGTAGCAAACTCTTCCATTTGCTCACTAGCCAGCTTTCGCTGAGTAATGTCAGCGGTTACAGCCAGAATAACAGGTGATTGGGTTTTATTCGTTTTTAAAAGTGACAGCGTACTGTTAGCCCAGACAATGGTACCATCAGGTCGCAGATAACGTTTATCTATAGAGACCACCTCTTCGGTTTCAATCAGATATTGTACCCTATTAAGGCTCAAAGGCAAGTCATCAGGTAAGGTTACATCGACAATGCTCAAGGTGAGCAGTTCTTCTCTGGTGCGCCCCAGAATGTGGCACAGTGTATTATTAACACGTAAAAAACGTCCTTCGACAGAGATTTCAGAAAGGCCTACTTCTGCTTCTGCAAAGATGGCTGCCAGTTGAGACTCACTCTGACGGAGGGTTTCTTCAATGCGTGCATTTTCTACTGTTGCCCAGGTGCGTTCTGCGATCTCTGTAGCCAACTCAATCTCTTCTTTTGTCCAGGTTCTGGGGGTGCTTTGTACAATACATAAAATGCCGATGGCTTTCTTATTCTTGATAACAGGAACATCTATAAACGAAATAACCTGTAACTGTATACAAAGCTGTCTGAGTGGTTCGTCAACGAGGTCGGTAGTGTGTACATCCTGTACAGCAAATGGTTTTCCTGACTCTATTACAGCAGTAAAAATGGCAAAACTGCTTAGTGGGTATGTCCCGGAAACAGACGGAAGATCACCATGAAAAGCGTCACGATGAATAACAGCATTATCTCCGGCAATCTCACAATAGTAACATCTGTCCGTTCCGAAAAAAGCCATCGTCTCCTGTGCAATCAAATTGTGTATGGCTACAGGGTTAGATAATGTACGAAGCGCATCGTTTAGCCTCAATAGAAAAGCCTGTCTGTCTTCGGCTAACTTCGTTTTTGTAACATCCTGCGTGATACCTATTGCAAGTACCGGAATACCTTGTATATCACGAATGAGCTTACCCGCTGCCTGTAGCCATCTTGTTTCAGAAGGAATAGCAATAGAACGGACAATATAGCTGAAATGATCTATACCACTTTGTATTGCTTTCTCAAAAATTTTGTATGTCAGCTCTCTGTCAGCCGGATGAAGTAATAACAGATTTTCGTCCATTGTTTTTGCCGGCGGAACTCCAATAACTTCTTCTGTATTGGGGGAATAGCTTAGTGTATTTGTTTTAAAATCGAATTCCCACCAATACATACCTGAGGCCTCTGTTGCAAGGCGTAGCCGTTCTTCCGATTTACGCAAGGACTCTTCCGCTCTTGCTCTTTCCACCGCTGCCCAGGTGCGATCAGCGACTTCTTTCACTAACCGAACTTCAAATGGTGTCCATTTGCGTGGTTGTGCATTGTGCAGGCCGAAATTAGCTACTATCCGTCCTTGCTTACTAAACGATACAGTAATAGCTGCAGCAACATTCGCCCCCAGCCAGGCCGACCGCACACCCTCTTCAAGTCGGGAATCAGTAGCCGTATTGTCAACGACTAGTGTTTCATTGCTTTGTAATACTTCTAGTGGAAAGCCTTTTGCAAAGTCGGCATACGGTACACGGCTTGGGAATAAAGGTACCTGGCGTGCATACTGGCCGTGGATGACGGATGTGGCAGAGTTACCGTTTCCCTCAATTTCAAGATACATTGCCCGGTTAGCGCCAACTTGCTCAACCAGCAGGCGTGAAGCCGTTCGCTGGATTTCGGCTGGATCTGCTATCGGTTTGAGTGTATCACTGAGTTGCAACAAAAAAGTCTGCCACTTCTCACTTTCCCGTAGTGCAGCTTCCGCTCTCGCTCTTTCCACAGCAGCCCAGATACGATCAGCGGTTTCTTCTACTAATTCAATCTCATATTGTTTCCATTGCCTTGGCTCTATGCTATGCACAACTAAAGTTGCCACCCATTCTCTCTCTTTTACTAAAGGCACCTCTATATATGCACCAATATAAGTTGATTGGAACCCTTTCCTTTCCACTTCAGAAAGACCAGAATCTGTCATTGTATTGTAACATACCTGGGTTTTTTCTGTATGGTATCCCTCTACCGGTCGTTTGCCAATATCCTGATGGTGCAACTGTCCTGTTATAGGTGGTAGTCCATCTCCATAACTATGTGAAATATGTACATAATCGTCTTCTACTTCACTGTAGTGTGCTCGATTAGCTTTCAGGTGTGCTCCTAGCAGATCTGCTGCAACAATCTGGATTTGCAAAGGGTCAGCAAGCGGACGAAGTGCATCGCTTAATTTGAGCAGATATTGCTGTTGTTCTTCACGGCTCTTTCGTTCAGTAATGTCATTAAATAATATGGCAACATGATGCTCTTCCGCTGCATCTATGCGGAAGGCATATACTTCATAATAATGTCCAATTGCTTTTGCCTCATTCTCAAAATGTGCAGGCACACCCGTTTTCGCAATCCTGCCATATATATCAAACCAATATTGCTCATGAGCAGGAGCTATTTCCTTCATTGTTTTTCCAACAGCATTAGTCAGGCCAGTTTGCTTTTCAAAAGACTGGTTAGCTTCCAGAAAAAGATAATCATAGGCTGATTCATCTTCCTCAAACAAAACTTTAATAATGCAAAAACCTTCATCTATCGAATTGAAAAGTGTCCGGTACTTTTCCTCGCTCTTTTGTAAAGCTTCTTCTATCTTGCGGTGTTGGGTAATATCGGAATCAGTGCCAAACCAGTAGGTAATTTCCCCCTGGCTATCCAGCATGGGAACTACACGTGAATGCACCCAGCCTATCTTCCCCTCTGTGTTGAATACCCTATGTTCCAGATCAAAAACAGATTTATTGTCTATCGCCTCTTGGATGGCAGCCAGGAAGACAGGCTGATCTTCAGCCGGCAAATAGGCCTCTTTCCAGTCATGTATGCGTTTATCCGTATCGGGGAGCATCTGCTGTCCGGACAGGTTTTCCTTCCGGGTCCAGTCGGCACTCATGCGGTATACCTTTTGACTGGAAGCGACTGTGAACAGGCGTAGTTGTTCTTCTGACTTACGTAGAGCCTGCTCCATCTGTTTGCGCTGGGTAATTTCTTCTGTACTCATCACAAATCCATCCCCCATTTTTACCAATGTTTGATGAAACCATCCATCAAATTGTTCATAGGGATAATAGTGCTCCTGATCCGTGGGAATACCTGTTTCAGTTACATGGACAAAGGCATCAAATAAACCGGATTCTATTACTGCAGGATTCTCTGTAAGTAAACTTTTTCCAATCACATCCCCATATCGTTCATTCCACCTCTGATTGGTAAATACCCAGATAAAGTCAATAATCTTTCCTGTTTGATCTCTGACTGCTTTAAAGGCTTGAACAATATACAGTGAGCAATCTAAAGTAGCTTGTAGTACATCTTTGCTTTGCTGAAGGGCTTCCTGTGTCTGGATTTCCTGGAGGGTTTGCTTGGTTAAATCTTCTATTTTATGAATGATGTATTGTATTTCTCCTGTCTCATCCAATACAGGTGTATTTAGCATATACCAGTACTCTTTATCAGAGTTATCTTCCTTCTCTGCAGAGTGAGGACTTCCCGTATTGGAAATTGAATATTGCTGTAAGGCCATCTTATGTGGTTCTTTACTGGACAGCACATGCTGTAATGATGCCAATAGCCGTTTGGCTGTATAGGCTTGTTTGACAGACGGATTCCTGGGAAATACATCAAAAACAGGTATTCCTGCTATAGTTTCTCGTTTAGTTAAGGTGGCTTTCAGATAGGTATCCGAAGCGGTCAGAATCACCAGATCTGCGGATAGTATGAGATATAAGTCCGGAAGGGTTTGGAAGATTTTTAAGGCTTCTCCGGAAAATGGAGCTAAAGATTTCATACTAAGGCATACTGGTTATACATGTAAGTGCTGTGCCTTTTCGTGAAAGGATTGTTGTTCTAAAAGTAGTAAATATTATGAAAAAGAGACAACAACACTAAAATAAAAGACTGATAATTAGAATATTACAACGCACTACCTTTCTTACTTTCTACATAATGGCTCTTTTCAGGTGTGATTATTGTGACTTATTCCAACTTTAATCCTTTACTCCGATGACTCCGCAACTGCGATTACAATTCGAAAATCGGCTCGACCTATTGGATCAGGAAATAAGCAAACTGACACAACAACTCCGGCTAGTGCAAGAAATGAAATACACAAACGAAGAGAAAATAATTAGCATCGGGAAAGAAGCCTTTCTGGAAATGGAAAAAACGAAAATTCAATTTCTGCTGGATAGGGCTTGCTTGTGGTTTTGAAAACCCAAAAGGCTGATTTGACGGGTTGCATTACTAACCTTTAGTATACCAGGACTTGTTTTGTTTATGAGAGGTTGGGTGAGATTATTCTTCTTGTTCCCTATCTTTTTCTGAGATGATGACTGTAAAGGAAAGTCTCTTTTTTCGCTCTCACTCCTCCTGTAAGGAGAAAGTACAAAAAGAGTGAGAGCAGCACATGCTGCTCGTAAGTACAGTTGCTCTCACCAGTGACTATAACTCTGGTCACATGGAAGAAATATCCGAACTATAGTCAGCAAGGGTGATTGACTGTAAGTATGGTCACTCTAAGTAATTGATAGCGGAGTAAACGGACAACTGTTCAGCAAGGGATGTGACGATAGTTCGAATCAGTTTTTGTTTTGACCATAATTCTGTTCACTTTTAAGAATGACTGGAGTTCTGGTCGCTTTTTGTTTTGACTGGAATACCAGTCGCTTTTTAGAAATATTCGATCTCTGTTCACTTTCAATTTTGACTGTAAGTATGGTCAAACTCGACAACTATTCGAATACCAGTTAGATTATTGGCTGACCATAGTTCTCTATGGATAAAAACATCAACACAGGGAGGTGTACCTCAGCATGAGCTATATAATATATTTTGTAATTCTAACTGCTTTTAGTCATAGAGATTTTATAAAAAATTTCAATGGATAACTTTTGAATGATGGAAACAATGTATTCCTCTCAGTGAGATAAATCATCATGCATTATGTACTGGGAACAGGTTTTACACTATATCCTACATCTCGTAATTGCTGAATCAACCCTTGCCTGTACATAAGATGTCTAAAACCAACCGCGACAAAACAACTATTCTTCTGAAACGCTTTGTCAAGCCTTTTAACCCATTTCCTGTTCCGCTCAAGCAAGGCTAAATGGTTATTTTTATCAGTCAGATCTTTTGAAAGCTCATAGTTAATGGTCAGATTTTTATACGTATCAAAAATCTGGCATGGTTTGAAATCTTCTTCTAACATACTTCGCATAATACCAACACAGGCCTCAACCAATACCGAATCAGCCAGTGAATTAGAAGAAAACACTTCATCCATCTTGTCCTTATCATCTAAAGACTCTACCGGAATATTTTTTGTTTCAGCCAGTCTTTCAATATAATGATCCAATGACTCATCAGAGTCACGGTTTGCTGTATCACAGAAGTTTTGTGCATACACGCGAAAAAGAGTAAGGCTAAGAAGTAATGGCGGAAGGTTATAGTAATCGGTATTTTCTGCTTTTTGCACAAACGACTCAAATACTTTTCGTTGTTCAGGATTTGTAGCCGCTTTCCATTTGTCTACATCCCAGGTGACGATGTTAGCATTTGTGGTGCCTGAATCATAAAAATCTTTTCTGGCTTGCTCAACATACAGCATCGAGGAACTGGAAAGCTTTTGAACAGCGTTTTTCTGGGATAAAAAGAAAGAAGGATATACCTCGTGGAAAGTACCAAATACATAAGACTTGTGTTTTAGCCCTGCCTTACTTACTTCCCATAAAATAGTATTTGGATGATCCTGACTGAATACAGTAGAGGAACAAAAAATCAGCAGTGTCACTAAAGCCTTTTTTAGCATCAGGGTTTATTTTACCAGGTTGTATAATACAACTGGTAAAATAGTGTTTTTTTGTAAATATCCTGTACGTGTATGCGTATAGTACGATATGGTTTTATCCACAGTGTGTATACTCAGATGTTACGT
The DNA here is from genome assembly GCF_030068605.1 of Xanthocytophaga agilis. Lineage (NCBI taxonomy): Bacteria > Pseudomonadati > Bacteroidota > Cytophagia > Cytophagales > Rhodocytophagaceae > Xanthocytophaga > Xanthocytophaga agilis. The sequence goes on along the minus strand of NZ_JASJOU010000020.1, from coordinate 75,093 downwards.
TATCAATACTACCTATACAGATTCTAATACAATGGTGTGTGGAGGGCATAGCTGAAAAAAGGACTGCATGGAATCAATAAAACAATCTTTCCATCAGAGAAAAGACAGTCTTTAGCTACTTTTTGTTCGGCCTGGATAGTAATTATGGTAGAGCCTCACCCATGTTTCAAATGCTATGTTGTCTGTTCTTACTTAAAAGAAGCTCTGAACTCGATAGGTGATAGTTGGGTCTTGGCTTTAAATAATTTGCTGAATGACTGGATGTGTTCAAAGCCTAACGCGTAGGCAATTTCACCAACAGATAAGTCAGTGGCTGAAAGTTTTTCTTTGGCTTTTTCAATTAGCATGTTATGTATGTGCTGTTGGGTGTTCTGCCCGGTCAGCACTTTAAGGAGACTACTCAGGTATTTGGGCGATAAGTTTAGGGATTCAGCAATATAACTTACTGTGGGTAATCCCTTTGTCATGAGATCGTCATTAGCGAAGTAGTCATTGAGCAATTTTTCCAGACGTTCCAATAAATAATGATTGGTTTTTTCACGCGTGATAAACTGGCGGTGATAGAAGCGATCCGCATAATTGAGCAAAGTCTCAAGATGTGATATGACAATACTTTTGGTGAACTTATCGATGTTTAAATGACACTCCTGCTGAATGTTTACCAGAATATGAACTAAGGTCGTCTCTTCCTTTTCAGAGAGAAACAAGGCTTCATTTACCGAATAATCCCAAAAATCATACCGCTTGATAGTTTGTGCCAGTGGTGTGTTCCAGAGGAAATCCGGATGGATGAGTAACATCCATCCGGATTGTTGGATTGCTTCCACATGGTCCTCAAGCGACAAACTCAAAATCTGTCCCGGTGCGACAAACGACATGATCCCATTGTCAAAGTCAAATTGCTGCTGCCCGTATTTCAATTTTGCATCCTCCACGTTGGAAACTCTCTTTAAGGCAATAGCATAAAAATCATACAACCAGCTTGCAGGCTCTTCTAAACGTAAACGTTCAACAGATTTTATCTCAAATACGCAGATGAGTGGGTGTTCTGGTTTGGGTAAGTGCCTGAACTGTAGAAATTCGTTGATTGTAGCAAAACGTTTCATTCTTTATCTGGTTTCTTTTTTGACTTCCAGTACGATTTTACCCCTAACATGCTTCGTTTCGCTTTCCTGGTGGGCTTCTGCAACCTGCTCCAATGGAAAAACCTTACTCACAACAGCTTTCACTTTTCCTTCGTCTACAAGTTTTGTTATTTCACTTAACAACGAAACATACCCCATACTGACTTCGCCAACATGTGTACCTGTTGCATTCTTTGCGACAAGTGCTTCTTTCAATTCATCCGTAAACGGACTGTCTAGCTGTGTACAAACAAAAATACCACCTTTTTTTAAGAGTTCAGCTGATTTCAAACGAGTCTGATCATCCCGAACGGGTGAGGCATTAAATACAAGGTCAATGCTGCCAAATAAACGTTCAAACGGCTGGTTTTTGTAGTCAATGGTCTCGTCAGCACCAAGTCCTTTCAAAAAATCAAAATTATGAGGCGACGCTGTGCCAATCACATAGGCACCCTTTGCTTTTGCAAACTGCACAGCCAGGTTACCTACGCCACCAGCAGCACCATGAATAAAAACCCGCTGACCTGTCTGAAGCTTGCCTAAATCATATATACCGCTCCATGCGATCAACGCACACGATGGAAGAGCCGCCGCCTCGTTGAAGCTGATGGTTTGCGGCATGCATGCAAACCTGTTTGCACTTGCAACAAGGTATTCTGTGTAACTACCATCGCCCGGAAAGTTTGGTACGCCATATACTTTATCCCCTTTTTTGAAGCCTTTTACCTCATTACCCACTTCCTCAACCATACCTGCTGCATCCAACCCCAATCCCAGAGGCAATTTCAGGTATGGCCGTAAGATATCATTTCCACCCTGACGGATAATATAATCTGCAGGATTAACACTACTAGCATATACTTTCACTAAAATCTCATCTGCTGTGGGAACCGGACATGGCAGCTCTTCCAGACGCATTACTTCTGGTCCACCAAATTCATGAATTCTAATTGCTTTCATAACTCTTTATTTTTGTTTTTATCTTTCACAAAGGTCAGAGTCTATGTGCAATCTCTTTTAGCCAAATTACGCTTTGTTTCAGCCAAAAGTCTGTTTATGAATAAAGTGATAACCCAATCTAACTATTGGAATTACAATCGTTAACAAGAGTGTCCAAAACCAGATAGGATAAATGGTATGTATCCACAGCCAGGCAACGACCATTACAATAGATATGCCTGTTATAGTAGCCGCATTTTTATTCCCACCCAACCAGGCTACCAATATACCACCCATAAAGCAACTGGTGGAAACACAACTTAATTTTATCAGAAGTTGAATACTATTCGCTTTACTTACCACGATATGATCGAATAGTTTTACTGATTCAGGATAAATAATGCCTTGAATATGTGCTGCTAGTGAACTCAACAACCCAATTGCTCCGAATCCAGCCAGGATAGAAATGATCTGTTTAGCTTTCATCATCATTACGCTGGCAGGGTGAATTGGAGTTGTTCCTGAGTAAGTATAAGCTGATCAGTCATTAGTTTGCTTACCTGCTCATCCGTTGCATTGCTGAACAAGTGTGTAAAGCGGGCAAGGTCAGCTTCATTTTTGGGTATAAATGATTTTGCATTGTCTCTGGCATTGCCCTGAAACTTTTTACTAATCGGTTGCAGCAATGAATTATAGCTTTGAAGTGATAAGGCAAGATCATCTGCATACGTTGCCAGGAAGTAAGCCAGAGCCTTCGCACCATAGATAGATAAGGAAGCCCCCATACCTGATAAGGCAGTAGGGCAATATCCTGCATCACCGAGCAAAACTACGTTTCCATTGACTAGGTTAGGAGCATGTACCATACCCATTTTATCAACGAACATCAGGCCGTTTTTGAGAAAGTCGTTGATTACATGTTGTACTTCGCTGGGATACGTTTTGAATGTATCCTTCAGCAGATTGTGGGCATTTTCCTGTACTGCAGGTAAGTTGTCCGTAGTATGGATATAGCACTGAATAGCAATCTCTTCCTTGCTGACCGGATAAATAGCAAACATCTTGTTTACATCCAGGTAGGTACTGACTGTGCCTATAGTATACGGATAATTTCCTTTTAACCTGCCACCCATATACAGAAGATTAAAATCTTCCAGCTGGCTGTCCTGGAAATAGTTAGCTCTGGTAGAAGAACGCAACCCTTCCGAAACGATCAGCAGGTCGGCTTCCAGTAGAGCTCCATTGGACAGTGTAATGTTGACCTTTTGACCATTCTGCTGCATGTGTTCGATGGTTGTCTCAAACAAGATGTTTACCTCATTTACAACACTCTTGTACAATACCTGATGAAGACCACCTCTGGTGATCAGAATTGACTGAGTGGTATTCTGATTTACCTTTTCATAACTTATATTCCGGATCATATGTCCTTCAGCATCTAGCCAATGCATAAACAACGAAGGCGTCGCCTCCTGAATTAGTTCTTCCTTAAGCCCCAGCTGATCCATAATCTCCACACCAAAGCTTTTGAGTGATACAAAGAAGCCGGCCTTAGTAAAAGCTCTGGCTTTATTGATGACTATAATTTCATGTCCTTGCTCAAGCAATAATTTTGCAACGGTGAGACCAGCAATGCCACCTCCTGAAATGATGATCCGTTTTTTCATTGTATTTCTATGTTGATTTACAAACACAAAAATATTTGTAGGTTTAGGTATAAAATAGCCGATTACCTACTATTAATAGTCCAAAAAAAATGAGAAAGAAGGTTAAAGATCAGATGTTGGAACTCGCAGAGAAACTTGGAGTGCCTGTCTTCGAACAGATATCTCCCCTAAACGCTTTACAGTTTAATTACCTAAGGACCATAGACTTACTGCCGGAAATGATAATTATGATGCGTTCACTGGTGGCAAAAGAAGCTTTCTCGTTTCGCAGGGAGCCGATCACTGTGATCAAAAACGGACTGCTGTTTTCTTTTCAGAACGTATTCAATGATGGTCAGGAAAATGTAGCAGACCTGGCCAGCAACTTACAACAAGAACGTTCACATGTACGGATCACCCCCCTGCATATGACAAGTGAGGTACGTTTTGCCAAACAGGCACATATCAAACAGATCACAATTATTATAGAAATGGCCTATCTGATTAGGTTTCTTGGTAAAGATCGGCAACCATTCGGTTATCTGTTTGATGCGGAAAGTACCTTCTGGATAGAAGAATTTATGTCCCCGGAGATAGCTTCTTGTATAGATCAAATGTTGAACAGTAGTAATACTATTAGCTTTCCTGACCTTTTTTATTCTATGAAAGCACTGGAATTGCTATACTTTCTGTTTAATAACCTCTCGCGCAGGGAGTCGGTCTCACATCAGCAAGTAACTCGTGATGAAATAAACAAAGTATATGAGGTACGCAATGCCATGGCAGCCTCACTTGACCGTGCATTATCAATCAGCGAGCTAGTAAAAATAAGTGGAATGAATGAACTGAAATTACGCAAAGTTTTTACACAGGTATTTGGTAAGGGATTATACGCTTACTTCCAGTATATCCGAATGGAGGAAGCAGCCAGACTGTTGAGAGAGGAACACTTATCTGTATCGGAGGTTGGTTATCGTTTAGGATTTAGTAACCTTAGCCATTTTGGAAGATTGTTTGAAGAACATAAGGGTATGAAGCCAAAGAAATGGAGCAGTCAGAATCACTAAATGTCCTGTAATTTTCTCTCAAGAACCCAGTGTGGCTACCTGTCCACCTATGGCGAGAAGTTCCTTTCAGAGGATAAAAATAGTAAAGGACATACCTGACCAATAAATGCAGGACTTTTTTGATAGTAGCACAACCAGTTTGGCTTTGAATAGAACCCGTCACTGAACTCCCTGAACTCTCCCAAAGAAGATTACGGATAAAGGTAGAACCTGTTTGTACTCAAAGTAAAAAATCCTGGTTTTCCGGGATTGACTCTTCCTATCCATTGCCCTAGCTTTGCTAATGTAGCTGATAAAACCTCATTACTACTCAAAAGTGGCAGCTAACCTGCCTTATTCAATTATTTTTCCACAGACCCTACCTATTACATAGTATGAAAAGATACCTGATCTGTATTTGTTTATTCTTTTCGTTGGGATATAGTATTGCCCAGCAAGCTGCTTTAAAAGCAGGTAACAAGGTTTTTGTAGAGAATACCTCTAAAAATGAGAATGCCATCCATACCGCCGAGCAGTTGGAGACGGAGCTTAAAGAATGGGGATACTGGAAGCTAGTCAACAAGAAAGAAGAAGCTGATTTTCAAATCAAAATCGATGTTACAGCCTCAAAAGGCATCACCTTAACCTCCTGGGGTGGAACTTCTATTATGCTGGTGGCAAAGCTAGTCGATCAGAAAGGAGAAGAGATATGGGAGTCCAATGCCTATAAATCAAGCCCAAATGGCACCAATGGATTTAATTCGAGCAAAGCAGTAGTAAACAAACTAATACGTGAGCTGAAAAGTAAGTTTGCAGGGAAATGAATCTCTGATATTATATACATGAGTCATCCCAAATTTAGGATTTAACTAAAAAACAAGCCTAGATTTTTTTTCAAAAACATAGGCTTGTTTTTTTGAGAAACATTTCTTTTTGAGTTGATTTATTGTTCCTCCACTGACCTCTTCATTTTTTCTCACCAAAAAAACAGGGCATCAAATGAGAATTTGGTGAGCCAGGAAATGCTTCAGGCTGATTATCCTTTCTTCTAACTTCTCTATTCGTGTTTTGAGCCAATTGGCAACTGGATGTAGACTATTTTAAGCATTATTTGCAGGTGTATTATACTGCAGTAAGTACAATCTTACCTTGAATGTGGCCGAGAGCGGCTCGTTCGTGGGCCTTTTGGGCATCTGCAAGAGGAAACGTGCTATCAATAGCAACACGGACAGTTCCGGAATCAAGAAGGTTTCCTAACTCTGCCAGTTGCAGTCCGTTTGAGCGCACCTGGGCTGCCGAAACCGTAACACCCCGCTCTGCTGCCTGGTCATGGTCAGAGAAACCCAAGAACACTGGGAATAAAGCCCCACCACGTTTGAGTATACGCAGGAAACGTCCAGTAGTAGGTCCACCAAGCGTATCAAGCACAAGATCTACCTCCTTCACCACTTCCTCAGGAGCACGCGTTGTATAGTCAATAAACTGATCAGCACCAAGCTCATGCAGAAACCCTTCATGCTTGCTTGAGGCTACTGCAATTACCTCTGCCCCCTGCCATTTTGCCAACTGTACGGCCAGGTGTCCCACACCGCCTGCAGCCCCATTTATAAGCACTGTCTTACCATTGAGTGGCACTGGACTATGTGGTTCAGGTTGAAATGGGTTAGGTTCATTATGCCCTAACCGAATCAGGTACTGCCATGCTGTAAGTCCCGCCATAGGTGCACCTGCAGCGTGTATGTGATCAATACCGGTTGGTTTGTGTGCAAGATCTGAGGCAGGAGCAGCTACATATTCAGCATAGGCAGCACTTTTTCCGAAGCTCGGAAAGCGAATCATACCAAAAACTGCATCACCAACAGCAAAGCCTTTCACATCTGGAGCTATAGCCTCAATGACACCCGAAACATCCGATCCGGGAATGACAGGCAAGGTTATAGAGGGCTTGAAATTTGGAACCGTCTTAAATCCATCACGTAAATACCAGTCAGGAGGATTGATTCCGATTGCGTGAACACGAATTAGCACCTCGCCTGGCTCAAGTGCAGGAAGTGGCACATCCTCATAACGTAGTACTTCTGGTCCGCCAAAAGCATGGAGCCGAATGGCCTTCATCATTTGTGTATTTGCACTCTTTTCTGTTTTGTTTTCGAATGATTGCATTGTATTGTATTTTGTATGTAATAGATTCTTATTTTTGGCTTAAGCTATTAAGGATTGATTTTGTGTTTTTCCTGCCACTCAAAATTCCCTATTCGCTCATTGATCAGCCAGCGGTTGTTCTCACGGATATATGTGTCTTGGTAAACAGCCCCAATGGTGGTCTGTATTTTTTTACCATCTTCGGTGCCAATCATTGTGATCAGGCAATAGCATGTCCCAGTAGCACTATTACCCTGGATAGTTACCTGCTGTTGGCCATTGAAATGATAGACGATTTCAACGTTTTTAAGAAACTTGGCAAAGCCCTTTTCCATTTCTATCCGGCCTTTTAGTTTTAAAAATGGCTTGCCGTTCACATACGTTTCTGAGGTTGCATTTTCAGAAAAAAGCTGCACCTGAGCATGCACATCTTTTTTATCTGCCAGGATAGAGATACTATCTACCAGTTCTCTGAGGGAAATTTTATCTTCTGTTTCTTTACTGTTCATGATGTTTTTTTGTTAAAAATTGGCATAGCAATACCCGGTATCCATACAAATGGATATATAAAAGGAATAACTTCTTACAAAGAATAACCTGAGGATATTCTTTGCTATTTATGCAACTTTCAAAGTCAGTGTGTAGTGCAGATTACTTAAGACTTGTTTGAGGGATTAGTGGAAAGACTTTCTGAAGATGTTTGGTGAAATATGGGTGTAACGTTTAAATAACTTATTAAAAGATTGCGGATGTTCAAAACCCAATTGATATGCAATCTCAGCCACAGTTAGCCGAGTGGTACTTAGAATTGTTTTTGCCCTTTCAATTAATCGGTCATGGATATGCTGTTGAGCACTTTGTCCTGTCAACGACTTAAGCATATCTGTCAGGTATCTGGGTGATACATGAAGATGATTCGCCACTTCAAGCACAGTAGGTATACCGCTCTGCTGATCAGCAAAACGAGTTGCCAGATAGCTATCCATTTGACTGATCAGGTCATGATAAACAGCCTTTCGGGTCAGAAATTGCCGATTATAAAAGCGATTACTGTAATTAAGTAATAATTCAATCTGGGAGACAAGGACATCCTGGCTAAAGGCATCTGTATTTGTTTCCAACTCAGCCGCAATGTTAGTAAACAAGCCAGCAATTACGTTTTTCTCTTTCTCAGAGAGGAACAACGCTTCATTTATGGAATAGGTGAAGAAGCCATACTGATGAATGTTCTTTCCTAACTGATAATTCCGTAGCAGATCGGCATGAAAAAACAGGTTGTACCCCTCATAACAGCTTTCATCCCCTGATATTGTTATGAGTTGATTAGGGGCTAAAAAAGCCAGGCCTCCTTCTTCAAAGTCATAATAGCTTTGTCCATATTTGATCTGACCACTGAAATCCTTCTTAAAAGAAACTTTATAAAAATCGACCAGAAAACTTCGTCCTGCATTTTTACGGCTGACAGTCTCTGTACTATAGTTAACCAACGCGATCAGTGGATGCAATGGTTTAGGCATCTCCAGTACTCGCATAAATTCTGAGATACTTTTGCAAATGACGGGTTGTGATATAGCTTTCATCGCTTAGCCTGTATAAATAAGAGTTTTACATCGAAATACAAGATAATTTGCTCTGCCTTTCTAACCTCTGGCTGACTGATAATATGTGTCATCACATCAAAGTTTATACCTGGCATTGGGAATAATCAAATCCTGGCTGCCTTTTCTATTGTTTTTCATAGTACAAAGGTAAGCTAAGCCAGCATTTGAAAATTAGCCTAATCTGTCAAATGTGTAGCCAGAATCTCCATTTATACTATCAGGATATTCAGGAAGTATAGATGCAAGATAAGAATAGACGATAGGTATATATTACTCTGGTAATCTTGTCTGTGTACAACATCACTGACAATTGTTTTGGATAAAATCTCAGTGTATTTCCTATATTCAGCACAAGGCGTTCTTCCCTAAAACCCTCATTTCTGACAAAGTTATGGAACAAGATAAGCATAGAAGTAAAATACTTATCTGATAGAGTTGTATGCAGTCTCAACAATTCGGCACTGCTGAGTGTAACCTGCTAATTAGTATATCCCCTGATAGCCTATTTAGTTAGCATTATTTGCCATTATTTTTTAAATACGTCTATCTTTGACCTCACTGATTGACACCATACATTCACTGGCTTATGAGCAATTCTGTAAAAAAACGCATCCACCCTCTGGTTAAACCTTTTTCCGACTTTATTCAAAGCGAAACTTCCGGAGGGATTATTCTTTTGATTGTCAGTGTTCTTTCATTGATTCTGGCAAATATGGATCAGGGTATCGCCCGCTATTTCCCTGCCATCTGGGAGAGTCATTTTCATATTTCATTCAATGGATTTGAAATGAACAAATCGCTTACCCATTGGATTAATGACGGACTAATGGCCTTGTTTTTTCTTGTAGTAGGATTGGAAATTAAGCGGGAAATTCTGGAAGGAGAGCTATCGAGTATAAAAAAAGCGGCATTACCGATGATTAGTGCGCTGGGAGGTATGGTAGTTCCTGCTATCCTGTTTGCCCTTATCAACTGGAATGCACCTACCCGTAGTGGCTGGGGTATTCCGATGGCAACCGATATTGCCTTTGCCCTGGCAGTGTTGCTTTTACTGGGTGATAAGATTCCTTTGTCACTGAAAATATTTCTGACTGCTCTGGCTATTGTAGATGATTTGGGAGCTGTGATTGTCATTGCTGTGTTTTATACCAGCCACCTTGACTTTACCTATCTGCTCTATGCGGCACTGGCATGGGGTGTTTTATTGGCACTCAACAAAGCAGGAGTACGTACCTTAAGCATTTATTTGCTTATTGGTCTGTTCCTTTGGTATTTCATATTACAATCAGGTATTCATGCTACCATTGCGGGTGTATTGCTGGCTATCAGCATTCCTTTTCGCATTCGGTATCCGAAAAACCAACTGGTAGAAATGATTGATGACCGCTTGCAGGTGATCAAGGAAAATCTGCATTCTGAACAGTTACAACCTCGTACAATCAGTGAAGAACTCGAAGATCTCAATGAAAAGATTAACTCTCCGGCTCAAAGGCTCGAACATCAACTGCATCCGTTGATTGCTTTTCTGATCATTCCCCTCTTTGCTTTCTGCAATACCAGCTTGCTAATTAATACCGATGTTTTTCACCAGGTGTTTTCGCCTATTGGAGTAGGAATTATGGTAGGGCTGGTTGCCGGAAAGCCTCTAGGGATTTGTTTATTTGCCTATTTTTCCGTTCGGTTGGGATGGGCTGCCCTTCCAGCAGGTGTAAGCTGGAAACAACTCATTGGTGCAGGTATACTGGGTGGAATCGGCTTTACGATGTCTATCTTTATTACGCTGCTGGCATTTGAAAATAATCCCGAGTTTCAATCCGTTGCCAAAGTTTCCATTCTGCTGGCTTCCCTGATTGCGGGACTAACAGGTTATTTTCTGCTGCGTGGACAAAAGTTGCCACCTGTTGTAACAACCACTTCGGATGAGCACTAACAGTGAGTAATAAGACTTTGCAAAAATGACAATGGAGTAGTGCAAGATTAGTTGGGTTGTTCAATGTTTTTATCTGGTATTTGTCAGATTATATAGTTATCTATCTTCTTTTGTGTTTATATGATTGCTCTCTGGATTGGTGTTTTTATTGTTAGCTTACTTGTATTAATTCTGGCAGCTCGTTTCTTTACACAGTCTGCCGAAGTAGTAGGACATGCTTTAGGAATGTCTCCTTTTGCTGTAGGTGTAATTATTGTCGCTGTAGGGACTTCTTTACCTGAACTGATTTCTTCACTGATAGCTGTTAGCAAAGGATCTTCTGAAATTGTGGCAGGAAACATTCTGGGGTCAAGTGCTTCCAATCTGCTTTTTGTGATGAGCCTCACCTCTATGTTCTCTAAAAAGTCTATCCGATTGGGAGATCAGTATATTTTTATTGATTTACATTATCTGGTCGGATCTGCAGCCATGTTAACGTTTATCATGTGGGATGGACTCATTACTCCTGTCGAATCGTTGCTGCTATTGTCGGGGTATATTATTTATACGATTTATCTGTTAAAGGAAGGCGATACCGAGAAAGATATTACGCTGGACCCGGTTGTGAAAGAGGCTCAATCACAAAACAAACTCAAGGCAAAAGATTTACTTATTATCGCTGTTAGTGTTGTTTTTATTTTCCTTGGAGCTAACTATACCATTACTGCGCTGGAGGTTATCGCAGAGGCTCTCTCAATCAGTAAGGCGGTTGTTTCTGTCACAGTTTTATCACTGGGGACAACTTTGCCTGAAGCGGTAGTCAGCATTACTGCTTCCAGACAGGGAAAAGCCGATATTGCAGTTGGTAATATACTAGGTTCGTGTATTTTCAATGCTATGGCTATTCCAGGAATTACAGGTCTGATAGATGGCATTAAAGTACCTGCTGAATTGCTTTCTTTTCCACTTCCTATTTACCTGACAGGAGCTGTTTTGTTTTATTTAATTACACAGGATAAGCGCATTTCTCGTTGGGAAGGAGCTTTGTTTCTGTTATTTTATATTCTTTTTATCGGCAAGGTAGCCCATCTTTTATAATAATGACTGTTATCACACTATTTGATAGATCGATAGCAATAGTTGACAGACATGGTAGGAAAGCTGATTGTTTGCAGAATAGTAAACAACAATCCTGGAGGAATAAACTATAGATTATATCTGAATACGATGGTTCACATCCACTAAACATAACATTTCATTTACATCAGATGATTTATGGTGAAAAGAAGGATGGATACGATACCCATCCTTCTTTTATATACATACAGATAGTATTTGAATTGTTATGTTAGAACCATTATAACCCTGAATAGTAATCATATCCCTGTTCAGCCCAGAAGTCTCTCGGACGCGTATCGCTAAATGTGATTTTTCCAATTCGTTTCAGATTCTTCACACCATATTTAACCGGAATAATCAACCGCAGAGGGGCTCCATTTTCAACCGGTATGGGATAGCCATTCATCTCGTATGCAAGAATAGTCTGGGGATGCAGGGTACTTTCCCGATCTATCCCTACATAATATTGTTCATCAGGAGTTTGCATGCCAACATAGGCTTTCTTCGATTGAGATTCAAGGTTAAAATGCTGGATAAAGTCACTAAAGCGCAAACCGCCCCAGTGCTGAATCTGATCCCAACCTTCTATGCATTTGAACGAATAGATAATTTCTGTCTTCGGTAATTTTTTGAGTTGCTCCATGCCTATTGTGAGCAACTTACCTGCTTCTTTCTCTACTTCGAGTTGCCAGTCCTGAACACGAAATGTTTCATCTGTAAGGCCAATGTCTCCATTTACCCGAACATTCGTTGCAGCCATCGATTTGGGATATGTTTTTACCAGATGGGTGTTACTGTATACTTGTTTGAAAACCTGCTCAGAGGTATTGAGGGCATCGCGTAGAGGTTTGTGTGCACCAGCAGTGATACCTGAAATCTCTTCAGGAGAATTATATAACCATTTCCATGCACCCAGACCCAAACCTGATAGTGCAAAAAAGCTTGCAAAAGAAATGAACGTACGTCTTTTGATCTTTCTATCTATAGTCGCTTCAAATGAAGGTCTCTTTAATTCTTTATTTTCCATACGAGTATTTAACGGGAGCTTTATTCATGAGAAACATGGGGAAGAAGATTTTCATCAGTCACTGAATTCACCGGCGTTGTCACGTTGGGCTGATCTACAACTTCAAATCCAGCTATCACAGCCCGGAAGTTATTCCATCCGGCACGAATCACCTGAGCAAGATGAATAACAAAGAAGAGTACATATCCTATTGTTAAACCGAAATGCTCAATTCGAGCCAGGTGATACCCCCCACAAAGCCATGTGAGCCAGTTGAGCTGAACAGGTTTATAAATAGCCAGCCCGGTAACAGTAGAACCTATGCCCATTACAATGATAGCCGTATAAGCAATGCGCTGCGCAGCATTGTATTTGCCTTGCAGGGGAGCCGTTTTCCTCAGATGCAGATCATACAAAACTACCTGCCAGGCTTCTGTAAAGGAATGTCGGTTGGGTAAGAGTTGTTTCCATGAACCAGAGAAAATTGTATAGAGCAGATACAACGCTCCGTTCAGTATAAAGAACCACATAAACAAAAAGTGAAATGCCATTCCTTCTGCCAGACGCTGTGGAATAGAGAATACGTCATAAAACCACTGCGGAAAGAAATGAATCAGGGTATAGTCGAAAATAGTGATAGTGTATACGTCATTAGCCCAGTAGATAAGCAGGCCACTCCAGATCATAACAGTCAGAACAGGGAAGTTTACCCAATGGGTCCACCTCATAAGGAAGGAATGTTTTTCTTTGATGACTTTCATAGATACCTTTTGGATTAATATATATCTTTCAGATTATTGGTCAAAACAAACTATACTTCCGCATTTAGGTGTTGCTGGTAACATTATAATACTGGAAAGGTGTTCAGAAAACGTTACTCTATTTCCAATAAAAGAGAAATGTACTATTTTCATATGCCCTGTTGATTCGATTTTCAGGTTTAGTCGGATCACAGAATAAAACCTTACATTTTTTTTTGCTTTTTTTTGTAAGGTTTTTCTCTAGCCTCCGACTAAAGGGTATCCCCTTTGGGGATAACAAACCCAATGCATACTATTTTACGTATCCATGCAAGCTGAAAACAAGGATTTTAACATCACAACCGATCTACCTATTAATCCACACCAATGGGTAAGTCGCTATGCCGATTATTTATATACCTATGCCTTATCCCGACTTACGGACGAGGAGTTAGCCAGGGATCTTGTTCAGGAGACCTTTCTGGCTGCCCTCGAAAGAGCAGATCAATTTAAAGGTAGCAGTACAGAAAAAACGTGGCTTACGGCTATCCTAAAATACAAAATAGTGGATGTATATCGGAAAAAATCGTCCCAGTTCCTTCACAGTACAGATAGCGTTAGTGCAGAAAAGCAACAGGAAGACTTTTTTGATCCGGATGACGGACACTGGAATGTACCTCACCGGCCACAGGCTTTCGGAATAGAAGATCAGGACCCATTCACCCAGAGTGAATTTACCCATATTCTTCAGCTTTGTATGAAAAAATTGCCAGCCCTCTGGCTTTCAGTATTCACGATGAAACACATGGATGAAGAAGATACAGATGCTATTTGCACGGCCTTAAAAGTAACTCCCTCAAATTTTTGGGTTATCATCCATCGTACAAAAGTAAATCTAAGGGCATGCCTTCAAAAAAACTGGAGTTAGCCAATACATATACATGTTAACCTATACACATGGGACCATTGAAGAAAATACAATACAACTGCAGAAAGGCTACGTTTCTGATTGAAAAGAAACAACTGGCTTCTCTGACGCTTCGGGAAAAACTGGAATTAAGAATTCATCTGGCAGGCTGTTCGATCTGTCGGACATTTGAAAAACAAAGTATTCTGATTAACAGAATGGTAAAGGATATGTTTACCAATTCCCAACATCAGCAATTTACACTAGATGATGATTACAAAAAACAACTTCAGGACAAAATTGATCAGCAGCTAAATAAAAATTAATTCTTTTTGTAAGGTTTCTCAGAAAGATGCGACTAAAGGAGAAAAACAGTTTCCATCTACTAAACCTTATGACAATGAAAAGCCTGAAAACATTTCTCCTGACTGCTGTTGCAGTAGCTTTTGTGACCATTCAATCCAATGCTCAGACAACTCCTTCTACATCAAAAGATACATCTAAAATGGCAAAAGGAGATCATTCCAAAATGTCTAAAATGGATCACAAAATGGACAAAAAGATGGACAAGATGTCTGATAATAAAATGCATGCAGACAAAATGAGTGGTAATAAAACAACTGGAAGTAAGATGTCTGATAAGGATAAGATGTCAGATGATAAAATGAAGAAAAAAGGAGCTGCCAGTAAAATGTAAAGCCTAATAAGGGTTCAGCTACTGTTGAACCCTTGTTTTTCAATTGTTTATTTACCTCAAACTAATTCTGCAACCATGAACTTTTTCATACCTAAATCTTTACTAAAAAAAGAGGTATTTGCCTTTTTGCTGGCTGTAAACTTTATCGTAGGTTATCAGATTCAAGCAGCAACAAGAAATACATTGCTCAGCCAGCCAAGTAATGGACCTGCTGACTCTACGATTGCCAAAACACCAACTGATATCAGCCCATTACTAGTTGGGGAATCGGTGCCACTGATTTCTCTGCCGGATGCCAAAGGAAACATGGTCTCTCTAAAGGAGAAATTACGCGAAAAGCCGTCTATACTTATTTTTTACCGTGGTGGATGGTGTCCTTTCTGCAATAAGCAGCTGGCTGCTATCCAGAAAATAGAAGGTGAACTTCGCAAAATGGGATACCAGATTATTGCGATCAGCACCGACAGCCCTGAAAACCTGACTAAAACGATGGATAAAGAAAGGCTAACTTATACTCTCTTATCTGATAGTGAGATTACCCTTTCAAAACAATTTGGAATTGCTTACACAGGACCAACCAGTTATGGGACACTATTACTTGAAGGTTCAAATGGTAAAAATAAAGATAAACTTCTACCAGTGCCCTCTGTTTTCATTGTAGATACCAATGGAATCATTCAGTTTGAGTATATTAATCCTGACTTCAAACAACGCATCAATCCAGATATTCTTCAATCTGTGGCAGGGGCTATCATGAAGGCAAACAAGTCTAAAAGCTGAGAGTGATCCCCACTTTTTGTTTGAGTAGATACTAGTTTTAGATACTAGCTTAGGTTTTGAAGTTTATATCCTCTGGCCTTGTAACTGTGACGATTCTGGTTAAAGTTTGGCAGAGCCTGCAAGTGAGAACTTCCATCACTTTCTTATTCAGGTTCATTATGATAGATAAAATATTGTTTACCTTAAAAAAGAACCATTACACATGGAGTCCTTTCTTTTTAAGGCTCATTATTGGGTTTGGTTTTATTACACATGGCTGGGCTAAATTAAGCAGGGGTCCGGAAGGTTTTGGAAAGTTACTCACCCAGATACACATTCCTTTTCCCGAAGCAATTGCCTGGATCTGTACAATGCTAGAACTATCTGGAGGGGTCGCTATCGTATTGGGAGTATTCGTCAGTATTGCAGCGATACCTCTCATAGGCATTATGCTGGTGGCTATGTTTTCTATACATATCCACTATGGATTCAGCTCGGTTAAAACCATTGGCCTAACACCACAAGGTCCTGTATTTGGTCCCATAGGGTATGAGATTAATCTGTTGTATATAGTAGGATTAGTCTCTCTTATTTTGACAGGTGCAGGAATATTTTCAGTGGATGCCTGGCTGGCTCGTGCAAAAAATAAGTCAATAAAGGAACCGGCTTGTTAAACAGGCCGATTCTCTTATTACAGAAACTTAGCCGTATGGTTGCAAGAAAATAATCACCGTTTAGAATATGGCGGAGGTGTAGAAAATAACTAGTACAATACGTGATTTACCATAAGCATCCCTATGATTTTCCTACCGCAGGGTTCGAAACATTACCCGGATATCTTCAATGACTGCAGCCGGATTTTCATAATAGCCGAAATGACCTCCCCTTTCATGTGGATTTATATAGTGAAGATTGTACAAAGCTGCTTTCGGTCCCTTTTTAAATGCTTCTACACGTTGTTGTGTCGTTACTCCTGAAGGATTTTCTCCTCCCAGAAAAGTGATCCCTGTTGGTGCCTGGATAAGAGGCCTATGGGTATGACTAGGTTGCCAGGGATAATGAGCACTATCTGCATAAAATCTCATGGAAGAAACCACTGTTCCTGTCATATAATAGAGCATAGCGTTGGTAATCATATGTTCTTTGGAAAATGCTGTTTCAATATTGCCATTCTCAGTTTGTGCCCACGAGCGCCAGCGTTCCAGTAGCCAGGCCAGCAGACCGACTGGGGAGTCCTGCAGACCATAGGCTATCGTTTGAGGATCAAGTATATGTACAGCATAGTGGCTTACAAATACTTTCATGCGGTTGAGTGCCTGCTTTCGGATCTGGGATGGTGTATTCTCTGCTGTTTTATGGCTGGCCATTACATCCCAAGGCTTTTCGGTATTAAACTGGTCAAGTTCCATCGTATGCATCAGATGAATACCATACAGGCTGTCCGCATATTTATGACCTAACTGAGAAGTAATCAGTGCTCCCCAGTCTCCACCACTGGCAGCATAGTGGGTATAACCCAAAATTTTCTGCATGAGTATATGCCATAGATCAGCAGTTTTCCAAAAATTGATGCCTGCGGGAGCCGGTGTGGAAAATCCATATCCCGGAACAGATGGAACAATCACATCAAATGCATCCTCAGAGTTTCCGCCATATATTTCGGGATTGGTTAAGGGAGCGATTAGTTTGTGCATATCCCAAAATGACCAGGGCCATCCGTGGGTTAAAAGGATAGGAATAGCCGTAGAATGGGGGCTTTTCTGATAGATAAAGTGGATGGGCGTATCCTGTATAGTTACTTTGTAGTGAGAAAACTGATTCATCTGCTGTTCTACTTCACGCCAGTTATAGGAGGTAATCCAATAATTTACAAGCGTTTTCAGATACCTGCCATTGACGCCATATTTCCAGTCTTGATTGTCTGGATCATCCGGCCATTGAGTATGTTGCAATCTGTATTTCAAATCAGTAAGCTGGTCCTCACTAAAGTTAATTTGAAATCGAAATAGTTCTGGAGTGTGGCTGGACTGTTGCATACTGTATACCTGTTTCATTGTAAAGTAATAGTCTCTTATTCTGCACAGTTAAAATGTGCAAATGGCTAATGTCTGATCAGTGAGTTACTAACGCAAAAAAAGACTGGTCTTGAAGACCAATCTTTTTTTCTAAAACTGTATTTTCAGCTATTCCTGTATTAAAGCCTATTGAAGCGTTACTTTAATCATTGCTGTAATATCAGGCAGTGTTGTAAACGCATTGGGATTCGGCACTTCGGCAATGGCTTGGGACTCTTTTAAAGGAGTACCTGCCAGATTAAACTGAGTGATTCCAGCTCCTGGGAACTGATTAATGGCTGTGCCATCATCATAGAGTTTGATTGTGGAGGTAATATCTCCTTTTGTGGTGGCATCCACTCCATTATCAGCCGACGCAAAGAACCAGTCGTTGGAAAAGCCATACATCGTGGCAATAGCTATTCTATCTCCCGCTGAAACAGAGATCTGCTGTGAAACCATTCCACCCTGTTGATTGCCAATAACAGGAAGCAAGACTTTGGTACTGGGAGCTGGCAATACATACACAGCTTTAATCCCAGGCTTTCCTTTCAGATAAGCCGCTAGTGTATCTGCGTTGCCTTGCTGAGCCAATGGTCTTAAACCTTGTCCCCGATCCACTTCACCTGTCTTATAGATAGGATTATCTATCCCATTATAAACCACTACCAGCACAGGTGAAAGAGGCGTGAAAATACCTGTCATATCTTTGATATAGGCACTCAATACAGAATTGTCACCAGCCTCTGCAATATTGGTCAACCCATTGGCCGTAGGCTGTCCGCTGGTGTAGAGAGGATTCGCATCCAACAGGTTTCCCCCAACTATATACGAAACCGCCCATACACCAGGACTAAGAGGTGTTTCGTTGGCTGTGCCACCAGAGATGTTTTCAAGGGTAAGTGTAAACTGAGAATTACCTTTGTATTGCAGGGTAGCTTTTACCAGTTTGGATGCAGGAGTATATGCATTGCCTTGTGCATCCGAACCGTTTACTTCTGTAACAGACTGGCTGTCTACAGTGCCCGGATGGTTCACTGTAGATCCTGGCTTTTGATTGATTCGTGTACCATTGTCCCATAATTTAATCTGTGCAGAAACATCCCCTTCTATTGGCATTCCATTGGAGTCATATAGCAAAATACCTGGGTTTGCTGGGGCAAAAAACAAGTCATTGGACCATCCATACATGGTAGCAAATGTAATAGCCTCTCCTTTGGCTGCTGAAAACGAAATGCTAACCATCTGTCCCGGAAGAATCACAGCCGGAGAGCCCGTTCCCTGAAAAGTACCTGACTCTACCAATGGTTTTGAGTTGAGCACATTCTCTACAGTGATAGTTGTTTGCTGTGATGGTGTTACAGCATTGTCCTTATCATCTTTACAAGCTGAAAGATTACATGCTAAAAATGCCACTACTGCCCAGCGGCTGATGTTTTGAAAATGGTTCATAAGGAAAGTTTTTCCTTCTTTGTCGGGATAGAGTTGTTTTCCTTACAAATCTTCTGTCAAAAAATGTAAAGATGATTACAGGTGAGGATAGTGAGAGGATTTGTATTTATTTTTTGTATTTTCTATTTCTTAAAAATAACAACAGAAAACAAAAGTTACGATTAGTTTTTCTGCACATGATAGACATGTAGATACAGGGTTGTTTACAAAAAAATCGAGTCTATTTCTGGTCCTTAGTTGAATATCTTAACTATCCTACAAACTACAAGGAGAGGTTTAATCAAATGAAGCCCTAAACTCCAGCGGAGACATGTCTGTTTTGGACTTAAACAGTTTGCTGAATGATTGTGAATATTCAAATCCTAACTGATAGGCAATTTCACTGACAGATAATTCAGTGGTAGACAGCTTTTCTTTTGCTTTTTCAATCAGCATGTTATGTATGTGCTGTTGGGTGTTTTGTCCTGTCAGCATTTTGAGCAGGCTACGCAAATAAGAGGGAGATATAGCAAGTTCTTTTGAAATATACTGAGCTGTAGGCAATCCTCTACTTATCAGGTTCTCATTATTGAAATAATCGGTAAGCAATATAGTTACGCGTTCCAAAATCTGATGGTTCGTTTTTTCACGGGTAACAAACTGACGATGGTAAAATCTTTCAGCATAACTAAGCAATGTTTCAATTTGTGAAATAATAATCTGTTTGCTGAATTTATCGATGTTTGTGTGGTACTCCTGCTGAATGTTTTGAATGATACCAGTGATTAGTATTTCTTCCTTTTCAGAAAGAAACAGTGCCTCATTCACGGAATAGGTAAAATATTCATACTGTCTGATGTTTTTAGCTAATGGCGTATTCCACAAAAAATCAGGATGAATAAGCAATGCCCAACCTGACTTTTCCGGCTCCTCATTTTCAGTATCAGGAGCGATACTAAAAATCTGGTTGGGCGACATAAATGAGAGGATGCCTTTGTTGAAATCATAAAGCTGTTGTCCATACCTTACTTTTACATTGGAAGATCTTTTCAATGCAATCCAATAAAAATCCAATGTCAGGGTTGTATATCCATCTATATGTAAATGCCTGAGACATTCCAGGTCGATGATACTGATCAATGGATGTTCAGGGGCAGACAACCGTCTGAGTTGATGAAACTCGCTGATGGTTTTAATGCTATAAAATTTCTGGCTTGTCATCAGACTACATTTGCTTCACAATCTGTATGCTGCTGTAGAGTTTTATCTCATCACCTAAACCTGGATTTACAGGACCTACACCAAAGTCATGACGGTTGATCTTTGTATTTATTGTAAAGCCGACTTTTTTGTTTCCAAAACGATCCTTTTCGACAATGCCACCATGTTCGACATCGATCACTATTGATTTGCTAATGCCTTTTATCACAAGACTGCCATGTAATTTATAGCTTTCCTCATCGATTCTTTCCATTCTGGTACTTTCAAACGTAATTGTAGGGAAGTGTGCGGAATCAAAAAACTCTACTGCCTGCAAGTGCTTCTCACGTTCGGGATTATTTGTATCAATAGAATGTACATCTGCTATAAAATTAATTGTTGCATTGGTAAAGTCATCCCCATGTGATTCGACCATTACTTCAAACTTTTTAATAGATCCTGTAACTGTTGAAATCATCAAATGCTTGATTTTAAATTGTAGTTCGCTGTGAGCAGAGTCTGAAATCCATTTTGTTGTTGCCATAATTTTGTTTATTTCCTGATGATGCAAAATTGCCATACTGTCAGAAAAAAGATGTAGCTCAAACGACTGTTGTTGTATTCCAAACGACTCTTATAAGTACCAAAAAGTTATATTCTTTCTGTTCACAAGTAAGCTGCACAATCAGCCTCTTTAAGAAAGATGGTATTTTCCCCATCGTTGGTTTTGCGACTCTGGATGAAAGTGGCTATGTAATCCGTCATTGATTTTCAACATACCTATTGTCTTTCCCAGATTGATGTTATCCCCAAGCTAAACGATGGTGAAAATTCATCTGTAGTTGGCAGGATACTTTCATTTTCAACCGATGCATTTCCAGGAACGGTTTCTTTGCACAAACTCTGTCAATGTCCTCCCAATGTCCTCCCATTCCTCGCAGAGCGGAAACTAATCTTGCCAGCTGAATGTTCCAAAAGCTAAGCGTACTATTGCCAGGCATTACAACGGCAATGCCATTATAACTTTGTAACTATCATTTTGTAATTTCATTTTCCTCTTCTTCTCAAAGGTTGTGTCACACTAGCCAACGTGCTGTACTCACAACATCAAGTCGATCTGGATACAAACCCAATCGACGCTATGGACGCACCCTTGGATTTTTACTCTGCTGCCTTTTTATCTCAACTGGCACAACAAAGCAGCTTTATTGTTTTCGCTTTCGATCCGGATCTTCAGCAGTTTTCCTATTTGAATCCGGCATTTGAACAGGTATTTAACTGTAGCCGCCAACAATTGAAACTCAGCCAGTTGTGGGACCTGGTTCATCCCGAAGACCGATCCTATGTAAGCGATATCTACCAGCAACTGCTTAACCAGCCAGCTACTGGTCAACAAACGCCGGATAAAGAGACTAGCCGGCAGGAGGAAGCTATCCGGCAACCCATTGAGTTTCGTATTCAGCTTGAAGACCGGACAATTAAATGGCTGCGTCTGCTGCCCTTGTCTATTCCGGTTGGCTTAGATAAAACAAACGCCTGCTGGGTGGTATGATAGAAGATATCACTAAATTAAAATACTACCTGGATGTAGAAACCAAGTATTCCAACAAGAAAAATGCTATTCTCCATATACTTTCCCATGAACTGGCCGGACCGTTGGGCACAATTCAGTCGCTATCCTCACTGACGATCAGTCGTTTGAAAGAATACAATGATGAGGATCTGATACGGGTAGTCAGCCTGATTTCCCAGACCAGCAAACATTCACTCAAGCTGATCCGCGACTTTGTCGAACAAGAATTTTTAGAATCTTCCGAGGTAGATGTAGTCAAAGGGCGTGTGGATCTGGTGCAGAAGACACGTGAGTTGATAGAGCAGTTTCAGCATACCCCCCAGCAAAAGCTACTCACCTTTCAGTTTACCAGTTCAGACCCGTCAATCTATGTAGCGATTGACGAAGTTAAGTTTATACTGGCAATTACCAACCTGGTTTCCAACTCCATTAAGTTTACTCCTGAAGGCGGACTGATTGCTGTTCATATCGAAGACCAGCCCGAGTCAGATTCGGTATTGGTACGTGTGGAAGATAACGGCATCGGTATACCAGAAAAGTACCACAGTTCACTGTTTGACAAGTTTACCAAAGCCCGCCGGCCGGGCCTGCACAACGAGCCAACCACCGGTCTGGGCATGTCAATCATCAAGACCATTGTAGAGTGGCATCAGGGCAAGATCTGGTTTGAAAGCCAGGAAGGTAAGGGAACCACTTTCTTTGTGCAGATTCCCCGTTATATAGAGAGCAAGCCGTGAAAGCGTATTCTATTCCATCTCTTTTCCGGAAGTAAAGGAAGTCTCTGGCACAAGCATCCGCTCAATGATGTCAAGCAACGCTGTCAAGCTAAGAGAGTTTGTTTCTTTTTCTCTGTTTATTTTTTGCCTTTCTGAAAGAAAATTTTTCTTCCTGTTCAAAAACACTATACCCTTTTTTGTTCTTCAGAAGGACAGGGAGGAAAGTTCCCTACAGGTAGTATAAAAGGGAAGTGACAGCCATTCAGAAGACGAAAAAGAGAGATTGCGATGGGAATAAAATGGGAGACAGAGCAACAAAACAAACTAGCTACCATTTTTAAAGCTTTAACCTTCAGGCATGCATAGCGATCCTTTTAGGATAAGACACTCTCTGGATTGCCTACATGATCAGCTGAAACAACTGTGGTCATTCCCTTGGTTTGCTCGTAGTAAAAGAAAGAATAAATTTGCAATCAACTCATATAAATTATGGAGTTTTTCAGGTAATCCCTCAACCTGTCAAACAAAAAAAGAAGGTGCTATATGTGTAATAGTTATCTCTGTATGGCTTTATTTGTGTAGTAATCAAATCTGTATGGCGATTAATAAAGAATATAAATTACTACTACTTGCCTCACCATTGATTGCCTTCTATGGTATTGCTCCGGTGTATCTCTTTGCACACATTAAACCAGCATACATTGTTGTGAGCTATCTGGCACTGACGCTAATGATTATGTTTTTTTGGTTAGCCAACAGTATGTTATTCAAAACATCTTTAACACAGGTAACCAAATACATTATCAGCTACTCAGGATCATTGGTATTTCATCTGGGTATTTTGTTATTTATTCCTATCCTATCTGAAAATCTACAGACATTATCTTTCTTTATCTATCCATTGATTTCAACTTTAGCCATCAATAGCATCATTTTAATCATCCTTCGGTTGCAACGGCTAAAAGAAGACAAAGTATCAGTTGAAGTAGAACTAGACAAAGTGAAACTGGAAAATCTGGAAGCTCAGAAAAAAGCACTCACACAACAGTTGCAGCCCCATTTTTTATTCAACGCCTTAAGCACCCTCAAATCCCTCATTACCCTCGATCAAGATAGAGCAGTACAGTATACCCTTAGCTTATCTGAGTTTTTACGTTATACCAATCAGGCCGGTAATACACAGATAGTGTCCCTCAAAGAAGAAATTGCGTTTACACAGGAGTACTTACACCTTCAGGTAACTCGTTTTGGAGAGGCACTCCAGTATTCGGTTCAGATTGCCCATCCGCTGCTGCAATGTCATGTCCCTGCATTTGCGGTACAGTCACTTGTAGAGAATGCCATTAAACACAATGCCTTGTCAGTCAAAAAGCCATTGCTGATTCAGATCTTTTCAGAAGATAAACATGTTGTCATTACCAACCCAAAACAGCCCAAACACTTGCAAGTTACCTCAGGAACCGGTTTGGCCAATCTCAGCAACCGTTATAAGCTTATGTTTCAAACATCTATAGAGGTTACCGATCAAAAGGATACATTTACTGTTAAAGTTCCTGTTGTATGTCTATAAGGGTCCTTATCATAGAAGATGAACGGCTGACTGCCAGAGACCTGGCAACAACCATCCGTTCAGTGGATGATAGCATTGAACTATTACCTTTTCTACATTCAGTAGATGAGGCCATCTATTTTTTTGAACAAAAGCCCATCGTTGATCTCATCTTCTCAGATATAGACCTGGGAGATGGTTTATCCTTTGAAATTTTTAAAAAATGTGCTGTTGCGGTACCGGTTATCTTCTGTACCGCATTCGACCAATACCTGTTGGAAGCCTTCCAAACCAATGGAATCGAGTACATTTTAAAACCATTCAAACGAGCGGATGTCGAACGCTCTCTTGCCAAATACCAACTCCTGAAAGAAAAATTCACCCGCTCAGGTGTAACCTTACCCCAAACCATAACTCCCTTACCTGAGTTTACTCCAACTTCAGAGCAATCACTGATTATTCAGCGGGGCGATAAAATTCTGCCAATACCCTTTACAGATATTGCTTATTTTGCGATTGAAAATGAAGTAGTCTGTGCGTATACGTTTGCCAATGAACATTATAAGCTCACCCATACCTTAGACGCCCTCGAAAGTCGTTGCTTTCCTCAGTTTTACCGTGCCAACAGACAAATTCTTGTCAACCGAAAGACGATCAAAAGTGCTTCCCGTTACTTCAATCGCAAACTTTTATTGCATCTATTGCTGCCCTACAAGGAAAATGTTTTAGTAGGTAAGTTAAAAGTGACCGAGTTTTTGATGTGGCTTCAGAACACACACGCCTAGTCCGGTCCAATTGGCAGATCATTTGGTCCATTTCGCCTGGTCTACATTTCTTTCCAGTACAGTTCACTGCATTTTTGTATCCTAACCTATGGAATTATGATACAAAAACTTCTCACATCTATGCTGCCGGCTCTGGGGCTTTACCTGACTCTAATGCCTTGTTTGCGGGCACAATCTCATCCCTCTCTTTTGGGCATTTGGCAGGATGAAACGCATCCGGATAAATTGGTACAATTTTTCCCACACAATGGAGGCATTCAAGGTAAGGCTGTTTCGAATGATCCTGCACAAAATGGAAAGCTTGTATTGAAAGATCTGGTCTGGAACAACAATACACGGTCTTATCAGGGAGTGCTTATTAGTCCCGATGATGACAGGCAATTTCTGGTTTCACTCACAGTCAAAGATGTCGATCATTTTTACTTTAAAGTGAAGGTATTGCTGTTCTCCAAATTTTTTCACTTCAAACGAGTCAACGGATGAGACGATTAACATTATTTATTGTGGGTTGGCTAGGAATACTTTCGCATGCCAGGGCCCAGATTATCCTTTCATCTTTTGCTGATGTGGTGTCTGTGCTGGAGCAAAAAAGTTATCTGATTAAAAACGGTAAGCTGGAAGAGGAAAAAGCCAAAAAGTCCAGACTTGCTGGTATCCTAAGCATTCCAGAGCCGACAGGAAGTATTTCGTTAGGCTATACAAACAATACCCGATTGCCTGTTACTGTTTTTCCTGCTGAAATTCTGGGAGGTACACCCGGTACATATGAAAAAGTAGCTTTGGGTGTCCAGTACAATACTAATTTTAACAGTACCATCGACATTAGGCTGATTAACCCAACCGGAATCCAGAACTTTAAGCTGAGCCAGATCAACAGTCAGTTGGTGGTGACAGAAAATGCCCTTCAGAAAAAAAGCCTGTACGAAAATGCCGCTACTGTCTATTATAACATTCTTATTCTGCAGGAACAAAAAAATGCTACTATGCAATTCATAGAAAATGCAGAACAGTTGCTTCAGGCAGTCACCAATCAGTTTGCCAACGGATTAGCTACTCAACAACAGGTAAACGAGGCCACCATTTCCCGACTCACACAGCAAGATAATCTGAAACAGATTCAATATCAGATAGAGCTTCAGATCAATACACTGCAATCATGGATGGATATTCGTGAGCCGCTGGAATTTGTCCCAAATCCTCCTCCCGTTGTATCTGCATCAGCTGAACCGTTGAGCCGAAACCTGCATCAGCGAAATGCCCTGTTGTCTTATGAATTTGCCAGGACAGAATTCAGAAAGGAAGCATATACAAACCTGCCTTACTTATCGCTGATTCTGAGTAATCAGAGACAATTGTTTGATACCCAGGCTAATCCATTTACTTCAAGCCAGTCATGGGTTCCCAGTAGCTATTACGGTTTTCGTGTGTCTATACCTATTCCGGGTAATGCCAGTGTAAGTGGCTATTATCGCCAGAAGTATCAGGTCAAAATTAATCAGTTTAACCTGGAAAAAGCCATAATTCAGGATGAACTGGAAGTACGCAAGTTGGAAACCAACCTGCGTAAGGCACAGAGTGAGCATGCATCTGCCCTTGAAATCGAACGACTACGAAAAGAAACCTATGATAAGAATTTGCTCAACTACCAGGTGGGTCTGGTGACACTGGAAGATACAATTAATAGCTTGAACGCCAGTATAGATGCTCAGTATACACGTATAGCATCCGCACAAAAAGTAAAACTTCAGGAACAATTCATTCTCATTCATAACTCCATAAAATGAAGACCCGATTTCTTTATTCAGCTATCATTGCTGTGCTGTTTCTTCTCTTGTCTTGTTCCCGGCCACAGGAAGAAACCAAGCCAATCCGAAAAGATGTCGTCGAATATGTGTTTGCATCCGGTACGTTGGAAGCTGAAAACGAGTATACACTTACTGCCTTAACTGATGGATACCTCACAGAAATCTATGTGCACGAAAATGATCAGGTAACTGTCGGTCAGCTCATTGCTGCTATACGTAACCCACAGAATGATATCAACACAATCTATGCAGAAAAACTGCTGATACTGGCTGCGAACAATACACGGTCCAATGCTCCGGCTCTCCAGCAGGCACGCGCCAGGCTGGAACAGGCCAGATCTACAGTAGCTTACGACTCGATAAATCAGATTCGTCACCAAAACCTGCTGGAATCCAACAGTATATCCCTAGATACCTATGAGAAGGCAGAACTACAGCTTAAAAAAAGTACATTTGAGTTAATGGCGGCTTCACAGAACTACACTCAGTTGCTTAATGAAGCACGGGAAAATGTGGTAGTTAACCAATCCCAGCAAGCTTTGTATCAATCCCTGCAATCTCAGAATCAGGTCAAGGCCCTTGCGGCAGGTAGAGTCCTGCAAAAGTTAAAGAATACAGGTGATTTTGTCCGGAAAGGTGATGCCATTGCTGTGATCGGAAGCATCGACCAGTTGTATGTACAAACCGATGTAGACGAAACCAGTATTCAAAAAGTAAAAGTAGGCCAAAAGGTGCTCATTCGCCTCAATACTGTTTCTGATTCGGTTTACCAGGGAAGAGTATCCCAAATTATGCCCACCTACAACGAAGAAAAGCAATCATTTACTATACACATAAAACCAGAAGGCGAGCTGGATTTTAAAGTAGTCAAAACCCAGGTACAAGTCAACATTCAGGTTGATACTGCTAAAAACGCCTTACTCATTCCTAAGAAATATATAAACTATGCCAACCAGGTATACCTTAAAGGCCACAAAGAACCTTTATCTGTGAAAGTAAGCTATGTAAGTAACGAATGGGTGCAGGTTCTCTCTGGCCTGACCGAAGAGTCAGCTCTTGTCTTACCTAATTATGACTCCCAATGAAACTAAGTGTCAACTATCAGATTGCCCTTACTCACATACTCACCCGCAAAAAACAAACCCTGGTGGCAGCGTTGGGGGTAACTGTGGGTATTGCTTTGTATATTTTCTCCAATTCCATTGTGGTTGGCGTAAGTACATATTCCAAAAAAAGCTTGTTCAAGTCTGCTCCACATATCCGGATTTATAGTGAAGATCAACTAAGTCTGCCTCTGGCCACAAGTAAACATCCACAGCAGATACCAGTTCTTATCAATCCACAATTTGCCAATCGCTCCCGCCTGATCCTAAACTCAGAGGAGTTGGCTAAAGATATTGCATCCCTAGACTTTGTCGAGCAGGTAGCTCCGTACGTCAAGGTTGATCTTTTTTTGAAAAATGGCAAAACGCAGGTAAAAGGAGTAGCGGATGGGATTGTAGTCGCCGAAGCAGATGCAATGTTTAATATTGCAGGCACCTTGCTGGCAGGCTCCGTCCAACCCATCAGCTATGCTCCTAATGCCATTGTGATTGGCAAAGGAATTGCCGAAAAATTAAACCTCAGACTCAACGACCAGGTGACTGTTGTGTCTTCTGAAGGGGTTTCGCGGCGATTAAAAGTAGTCGGCATTTTCAGTACAGATACCAAGGATTTGGATGATTCGAAAGCATACATGCATATTGGCACAGCACAAAAGCTGCTTAGAAAAAGCCCATCAGAAATTACTGATCTGTATGTTAAAGTTCGTAACCCCGACTCAGCCGGTTACTTTTCGACACAGATTCAACAATACACGAAATACAAGGTAGAAGATTGGCAAACCTCCAATGCCGAACAACTGGCCCAGAACAAAATGCTGGGTACGATGACCCCGCTGATCTCCTTTTCAATCCTATTGGTTGCTGCTTTTGGTATTTACAATATCATCAATATGACCATCAGCCAGAAGATGAACGATATTGCCATCTTGAAAGCCAATGGATTCAATACAGGAGATATCATAAAGATATTCGTGTCCGAATCATTGATCATGGGGAGTGCAGGTACATTGGCAGGACTATTGATCGGTACAATACTCGTCACGCTTCTGCGAAATGTGTATATAGGGCCTCCAGTAGGTTACTTTCCTGTTCAGTTGGAGGGTGGTTTGTTGATCAGCGGATCGGCATTTGGCATGTTGGTTTCAGTAGGCGCAGGCTATTTTCCAGCCCGCAAAGCTGGAAAAGTAGATCCGGTCACCATTTTCAGAAAATAATACTATGTATCAGCCAATGAAAAATAATGTAGTGTTAGCCACTCGGTCTTTAGAAAAATACTTTCACGATCCGGTTCGGTTTAAGGTATTGGACGATATCTCTTTTGAGATACACACCGGAGAGTTTGTTACTATTGTTGGTAAGAGTGGCAGTGGCAAATCCACACTGTTGTATTGCCTCAGTACAATGGATACTAATTACAGTGGAGAGCTATATATCCAGCAGCAAAAGGTTACGGGGCAGAAGCTGGATACTCTCGCCCAAATCCGCAATCAATCGATTGGGTTTGTCTTTCAGTTTCACTACTTGCTGCCCGAATTTTCCTGTCTGAAAAATGTGATGATTCCGGCATTGAAACTGGGCAGATTATCCTATCCGGAAATTGAAGCCAAAGCCTATGACAAACTACGCATGTTGGGTATTGCCGATCAGGCACTAAAAGACGCCTCCAAGCTATCGGGTGGACAGCAACAGCGAGTAGCTATTGCCCGGGCTTTAATCAATGATCCGGCGATTGTTATGGGAGATGAACCGACTGGCAATCTGGACAGCAAAAATACTGCAATCGTGTTGGATATGTTCAGACAATTGTCTGAGGAATTTGGGCAAACGATTGTCGCTGTAACCCACGATAACGACTTTGCCAAGGCCAGCCAACGCACCATTGAAATGGCTGATGGAAGAATTGTCCAGGTGTTAAATAATTAATAACTCTTGACCAAAACAAACTCCTGTAGTTTCCCTGAACTTTGTATTATCAATATCAGGAAATAAAGAAAAAGGCTTTCCCATCAAAATTGACATTCGGGATGAACCCTGGGGCAACAGGCATTTTGCTATTCAGGACTCTAACAAATCTTTAGTAGCTGTTCAGAAATGAATACCACGTGTTCGAATCTGAACACGTGTAAGAGTAATAGTAAGCCTTAATGATAAATAAAGCCCTGTTTTCAGTTATGGCACAAGCCTTGTTGAGAAAATCTACGAAATATTTCGTACTATATCACTACCTTATGAAAACATTGATTTATCTACTGACCTTTACTTGTTTTATGTATGCAAATACGCTCTGTGCTCAGCCTGATCTGCAACAGATTGATAGCTTAGTAGCAAGACAATTTGCTAATTATGAGCTTTCGGGTAATATTCTGATCGCCCAAAAAGGAGCCATCATCTACCAGAAGTCACTAGGGTTGGCGGATGTGAGAAATCACGTGCCTGTGGATGAGCACTCTGCTTTTCAATTAGCCTCAGTCTCTAAACTATTTACCTCGGTGGCTATTCTTCAGTTGAAGCAGAAAGGAAAACTCAAGCTGGATGATCCAGTGAAAACGTATCTTCCCACTTTCAGGTATTCGGATATAACCATTCGGCATTTACTTTCTCATACGTCCGGATTAACCGACTTTCAAATGTTGGAAAAACCCTATGCGGCCGACACTGCTAAACAATTTACCATTGCTGATTTAGTGCCTGCCATTAATCAGGATGATAAAGCCATTCTATCTAAACCCGGAGAGAAGTGGAGTTATTCCAACAGTGGCTATGGTTTGCTGGCTTTAATCGTGGAAAAGGTGAGTGGTATTTCCTTTCCGTCCTACCTGACCAAGTACATATTTCAACCAGCGGGTATGAGACATACCTATGTCAATACTCCACTTCTGAAGGTGGCAGACTCGCATCGGGTGAAAGGATATGATTATCCTTCCTATGCTCCCTGGATTCGGTATCGGGTTGATTCACTACCCCACAACCGAATTGAGTTGTATAACTTGGGTGGAATAATCGGGCCGGGCAATGTGATTAGTACTACCAGCGACTTGCTCTTATTTGATCGGGCGCTGTATGATTCTAAATTACTCAAGCCTTCCACCTTACAGGAAGCCTTGACACCCACCCGACTCGCTAATCAGGAGCTAGCCACAGCCGGTTGGGGGAAAACGGACGCTTATTATGGGCTGGGTTGGATGATTTTAAAAGATACAACATATGGTAAAGTAGTTTTTCATAGTGGAGGTATGCCTGGAGCTGTTACGCTGTTTTTACGTAATATCACCAAAGACCAAACGGTGATTCTGCTCAACAATGTAACGCATCGTGGCACTCATCCTATTGGGGTTTATTTGTTTGAGGTGTTAAATGGTGGCTCTCCGACAGGGAACAAACAATCTCTGGCAAACCTATATACCCGAACGCTGTTCAAGACCAATGCTGAAGAGGCTCTGGCTAAACTCAACATACATAAAACCGATACAGCGCATTATTATCTGAATGAACAAGAGATGAATCGGCAGGGACTCCAACTGTTCTATACTGGGTATCAACCGGCAGGCTTGGAAGTCTTGCGATTAAATACGATTTTGTATCCTTCTAGCTGGAACGTTTACGATAGTTACGCCCAAGTGTTAAAAGCCGTTGGACGACGGCAAGAATCTATTCTGATGTACCATAAATCACTAGAACTAAACCCGAAAAATAAAGGGGCTGAACGAGCATTGGCAGAGTTATTACCGGATAAAAAGTAGACTTGTACAAGCTTTCGTTTGTCTTTATTTGTCTCCCGCCGTTAGTGATAACGCCAACGACAGGAGACAAATAAGTTGGAAAGATTCGATGCCTTACAAGCTCTTTTTTTAGAAGGCTTATTGCTTTTTAGACCCTTTTTCTATAACTCATTTTCCACTGATTGCCAATAAAAATGCCCGACCTTACGGACGGGCAAAATTCGGGATGACTCATGTTATTCATTACTGAATTACTATTTTTTGCTGGCTTATCGTACCATTTTCTTGTACAGAAAGTATATAAACTCCAGCTTTAATTCCCTCCAATGATATATCCGTTGTGCCATTAAGTAGTGAAGACGTAGTGTTGTATACGACTCTTCCTGTTAAATCAACAATTTTGATTACTACAGGGTTATTCTTGTTGCCATACACAATAGATAGTGACTTATTAGAAGTAGGGTTCGGATATACCGTTAGAGAGTTTTTACTAACATCACCATTCTCTAAACTTTTACGAGCTGCTGGCAGATTCTTAAAGAGAATCGTTTGCGGTATAAGATAAGGAGCCTGAGTAGTGCCACGTCCTGGGTTCTGTGTTCCTGCAATACTGCTGTACAACTCAACAGCAGCATGATTCCAGGGAATAGTATTGAAAACTTCTATTGGATAAAATCCTGCTGATGGGAAACTCACACGAGCTGAAGCTGATGAAAACGTCCAGTTGGCTTCATTGATAATAACCTGGCTTCCATTGATGGTTAATGCAGCCAGTCCCTGAGTAGCTAACAAAAAGTCTACTTCAATAGTGTTGTTTCCTGCAAGCACATCGTTTTCTGCTTTAATCTGTATGTATCCTGAAAGACGGATCGTAGAAGTTTGTACCTCTTGTAAAGGTGCAGTAGGTCCATCCACCCCAAGGAAGCTTCTCCATGAACTATCCAGTTGAGTTACAGTGGCTGTTCCATTTGGATAGTCAACAAGTGTAGAAGAGAAAGTATATAAAGGAGTTTGTCCGCTAATCTTAGATCTGCCATCTGCAACAGAAACACCAAATTGCGAATACATTTCGCCTGATAATCCATTAGAAAGTGTAGTAACAGTTAAGGCTGTGCTGGCAGCAGAAACATTATTAGCTGCATCTTTGGCCTTTACTGTCATTACATAACTTGTACCAGAAGCTAAACCAGTTAGAGTAAAGGTAGTAGAGGAAGTTGTACCTATTGAGATACCATTACGAAATACTTCATAACTACTTACTCCAACATTGTCAATAGATGCGTTCCAGGATAATGTAAAGCTTGTTCCTGTAATAGCAGATGCAGTTACGTTTGTAGGAACGCTAGGTGCTTGAGTATCCACTGCTGGTAGACTCTTAAAGAGAACTGCTTGAGGTACAAGATAAGGAGCCTGAGTAGTGCCACGTCCTGGGTTCTGTGTTCCTGCAATACTGCTGTACAACTCAACAGCAGCATGATTCCAGGGGATGGTATTGAAAACTTCTATTGGATAAAATCCTGCTGATGGGAAACTCACACGAGCTGAAGCTGATGAAAACGTCCAGTTGGCTTCATTGATAATAACCTGGCTTCCATTGATGGTTAATGCAGCCAGTCCCTGAGTAGCTAACAAAAAGTCTACTTCAATAGTGTTGTTTCCTGCAAGCACATCGTTTTCTGCTTTAATCTGTATGTATCCTGAAAGACGGATCGTAGAAGTTTGTACCTCTTGTAAAGGTGCAGTAGGTCCATCCACCCCAAGGAAGCTTCTCCATGAACTATCCAGTTGAGTTACAGTAGCTGTTCCATTTGGATAGTCAACAAGTGTAGAAGAGAAAGTATATAAAGGAGTTTGTCCGCTAATCTTAGATCTGCCATCTGCAACAGAAACACCAAATTGTGAATACATTTCGCCTGATAATCCGTTACTTACTGAAGGGGTGCCAGATGTGGTAGTAACCGCTAAAGCTGTGCTGGCAGCAGAAACATTATTAGCTGCATCTTTGGCTTTTACGGTAAAGCTATACGTTGTATTTGCTGTTAATCCTGAAACTGTATAAGAAGTAGTATTACTAGTTCCTACCACTACAGATCCGTTGTAAATATCATATCCAGTCACACCTACATTATCTGTTGACGCTGTCCAGGACAAGTTTACAGTCGTTTCGGTTTTGCTTACTACACTCAGATTAGTAGGGACACTTGGTGATTGAGTATCACTTGGAGATGCATCATTGTATTCAAAAGCGCCTATATCAGGTGAACTACCCGCATATGTCATTGCTATATAACTAGTTGGCAAGGTGCTGGTTCCGGCATTTATTAAGGCACTACCTGTTGTTGTAGATAAATAAGGTAATGGCAATGCCCCGGTATGTAGTACAGCAGGAGTAGTTTGTAAATTATTTGATACTACAGCACCAGTAGGGATATTTGCTATTGGCTTACTGTAGTGATTATAGATAAAATTAGTATTGGTAGGTTGTGGCAGACTCGCACTATTAGATTGATAACTTATTAATGAGAAAGTTCCTGTTGTGGATAGATCAAAAACATTATTAATAGCCTTTAGATTTGTGCTTACTGCTGTACCTTGCGCAAGTCTTATCTCAAAAATAGATGGGTTACCAGTACCCGTAATGGTATTATTGTAGAAATACACACCATTTACAGGACTTTCTAATGACCAGATTATAGGAGAGCGATCACCCAGTAAAAAATAATTTTTACGTACGTGAATATTGCTTCCTCCCTGTGATTTATGGTTATATTCACCCAACACATTCCATGCATTGGTAGTATTACGACAATCAAATGTGTTTTTTTCAATAATAGCATTACTTGCTGCAATCTCAAGAGACTGTTCACGACCTACAACAAATCTATTATCATGTACCCAAAAAGAATAACTTCCTTTTAATACAGGAGGTTCATACTCTAGTGAAAGCTGAGTTGTAAAGTCACAATTATAGATTTCTACTTCTTCTCCGGCAATGCTCCAGAATTCAACACCTAGGTTATTTTTAGATCTTAACTGTCCATTACTCTCCGTCCATTCAACAGCAGGCTTACCATATTCTTTTACATTAAAGATTTTTGAATGGCTGATGTAATCATTTTTATTATAGGTTGAATTATCTGATAGCAAAGATGGTACAAATTTAATCGCATATCCGGATGCATTAAATCCTCCTAATGCAGGAGTATTTGTTTGATGATAAATGGTTCCATCATGAATGAAGACCCTATCCATAGATCCATTCATTCGAATATTTCCTTCAGAAGATACATACGCTGATTCACGAGAAGACTCTCTAATATCAAAATTATATATTTCAATATCATGAATACTATTTTGGTACGTAGATAAAACTTCGATTGCTGCCTGATAAAAAGAAACTATTTTGATATTAAATATTTTCACATTATTGCGATTTTCGATACGAATACCATCAAAACTGGATTGACTCATCCCATCCATTGTAAAGTCGCTTAGGGTTTGATTCCCATCTGTTACGCTAGAGCTATACAAGCGGATAGCTCCATTATACCAGACAAAATCACCATGTTTGATAATTGTTTGATCAACACCTGCTCCTTTTAAAGATACACCTGGAGCAACAGCCATGTGTGTTGTTTCTATATATGTCCCCGAAGCTATATTAATAGTATGTGCTCCTTGTGGTACTACTGTTGTGGCTCTTGCTATTGTTTTAAAAGCGCCAGTTGAGGTATTGGTTTTGCCATCATTATTGTCATTTCCATCTGGACGAACATAATATTCTGTTGCATAGCTGTAAATAGTTAACATAAAGAACAAAATTCCTAAAAAACTTTTTTTCATTGTCATTAACTGGTAAAAGTGAAAGAATAAATTTTGTAAGGGTTATTTGATGTATAAAAATCCTTGTTTTGAACAAGTTACTTTAATAACAAATGAAAGATAAAGTGAACATGTATAAACTTTATATTTTTGTATTATATATTAATGCACAGATTATATTCTATTATACCTATGTTAATTTATAATTTACAAACACCAAAGTTTTACACAAAAATTATATACTATAAAACATATAAATTATTATATTTTAGAGGTTTTATATAATAGATAGTAAACTACCAAAATAGGAAATGAACAAAATAGCATTGCTAACACTTCTGGTTATATGCATTAGTATAGTAGAATCTTCTGCTCAAAAACCTAAAGTAAACAACTCAACTGTTTTTATAGATAGTAATGGAAAGTCCATTTCTAAAAAAGAATTTCGAGACAAGTTAAAAACAGGTCAATACGTTGTGGGAGACTATAAAGCCAGTGGGTTGTCAATCACAGAAATATCTTTGAGAGGAATTAACGAACCGGAGAAAGAAAAGCTTGAATCTAATTCTCCCAAAAGACAATATCATATGCAAGCCCCTTCATTTATAACAACAGATATAAATGGCATAACCTATTCTACAGATCAGCTAAAAGGAAAGATAGTAGTAGTGAACTTTTGGTTTATAAAGTGTCCTTTTTGTATAGAAGAAATGCCTGAATTAAAAAGACTAGCTGAGAAGTACAAGAACGACCCAACTATTGTGTTCATTTCCTTTGCCCGGGAAAAGGCAGATAAATTAAAAAAATATGTACAAGAGAAAGGCGATTTTGGATTTGCCATTATCCCCCAGACAGAGCAAATAGCCACTCAATATGATATCAATAGTTACCCTACAACCATTGTAATTAATCAGAAAGGAGAATTCGTCTATGATTTTGAAGGGTATCCAGGCAATATCAATGGGTTAGAAAAAGCCATCTACAAGCTCAGGTAGAAACTTTTAGTCCATTGTGGTGACCTTTTAACATTTTACACATTTTATCCCATCGTTGGTGTTATCCCCAAGCTCAACGATAGTAAAAAATACTTTGAAGAAATTTCTGACTCTTATTTTGATAGTTGTAATTGCCTCGCTAATTGGCGGACTTTATGGCATTTTACATGACCAGTTGACGTATACAATTTCACCTGAGTATTACACAAAGTTTAAGTTCTATCAATTCGGGCTTATGGACTTAGGTACAGAAGCTATATTCCCATCCCCAAGAATTGAAGTTTCTGTTGTTGGTTTTATGGCAACCTGGTGGATGGGATTACTTATCGGACTTATTCTTGGGCTTGTTGGGTTAGTACACAAAAACAACAAACAAATGTTTCGTGCCACAATGGGAGCAATTAGTGTGACCATACTCATTGCATTTGTAACTGGTCTTATTGGGCTTGTATACGGTAGACTTTTTTTGGCAGATACAGACATAAATTGGTGGATCCCTGAAGAAAACCTGGTTGACAAAAAAAGTTTTATTGCAGTTGGTTCCATGCACAACTTCAGTTATGCAGGCGGGCTGATTGGATTACTAGCAGGAATAGTTTATAGTATCAGCCAAAAGCGAAAACATGTATCTGCTGATGGAGAAGCTCAGTAATCTCATATTTTTCTGCCGTTGACGTTATCACCAATCTGAACGACAGGAAAATCAAAAAACATAGCATTGATATATAACAGATCAAGGATACATTGAAGTTATTTAGTATTAATTAAAAGGTTAAATTTTACATTAAACGAATAGAGAAGGCTATATATACTAGAGCATTCTATATATGAGCCTTTATCACTTTTAGCTTTGAGTTTGTCAGATACAATTATATATAACTTATGGATGATATGAATTTCTCACCTGGACTTGGAATTATCGTTCTGATAATGACTATACTTTTACCTATTCTAAAAACAGTGCTTATTGTTTTTTTATGTTATTATTTTTCTCAGCTTTTCACTCCTGTAATGGCTCGTCAGCTTAAGTATGAGCATAAATTAACAGGATCTTCTTTGTATGATGTATTTACCTTCCAATTGACATGGTTGCTTGTATCTGCATTGGTAATTGGGGTAAGTGATATACTTTTTTTTAAGGCTCTTTCTTTGATAAAAGATTCCTATTCCGGCAGTTTTCCTGCTTATGTAAACTATTGTCTTTTTAGTCTGACATTGTGGTATTATGATCAGGAATTAAAAGAGTTTGAACTTAAATCTTTTCGTATTGCACTGATACAATGGGGCTGGTATATAGCGATAATTGTAGTAGCATCCATTCTGAGGTTTAATGGGTCATCATTTGGCTGGATGCTATCTGGAATTAGTTATCCTGTTATTACAGTAATACTGACAATCTATCTTATCAGTAGAAATCAAAGAAGCTCAATAGGCTATGACTCTTCATCTCAAGCTGTTGACTCTGAAACACACACCATAGATTCAGAAGAGTCGTAATGGATTAAAATACTTAGCGAAATGGTAGAATTATACTAGCACTAAACCTTCTTCAATAAAAGAGCTAAAAGTTATCCTTGAAAAGGAATCAATAGGAGAAGATTCTTACGAACATTTTTAACTTGTTCCAATTTTGAGGTGAGTTAAAATCTATAAAGAGGTAAGTCGAGTCGCAAAAGCAAAATCCTTGCTGATACATATGGAAAACTTACCCTTAAACAACAGAACGAATGAAATTCAAACGGATATTTCTCAGATATTGTGATGTGGCAGCTTTTGGTATAACTTTTCTTTTTCTTCTATCTATAGTAACAAAGCTTTTACATACTGATCCTTTTTCAATTTTTGAAACCAGCTCTTCAGGGTTTAATACCCTAATTGCATTTTCAGTAATGATTCTGTTTACTTTATCCTATTTCAATGTTTTTATCCTCTTTTTCGGCTTAATTATGAGTTGGTTTGAGAAAAAATTCGGAAAATTTATATTTTATATACTAGCTATTATTTTTGAAATGGGTATAATCAAGCTATTTACTGACTCAAATTTACCATAGGCTCATTGAGAGGAGTCACCCATTGTTTAATTCACTATATGTTGCGGTATGGTATGCCATAGAGACATTAAATTTACAGATCCACCTCCTTCTATAGAAGAGTTTATTGCAAAAATCAATGAAATTACTGGAATAGAGGTAATTTATGATGAATATGAGATAATAAATCCTCACTATCCAAGTGATAACTTTATATACACGTACCAAGGAGAAACTATATCACTTACTGTATTCGGATATTATACTATAAGTTATCTGTTGGGAGTTGCTCTATATGCACTCGTGCAATTGGGCGGAGATTTTGGCAATGGTTTTATACCTGCCTGGGCTTCTCTAAAATGGGAAGATATCAAAGATAGAGTAGACAGGTTACCCAATTATCCCTATCCAAAGAATCTGTTGAACTGATAGGTTAGTAATGCTTACCAACAACTATGAGAATAAGACCAAAGTGGGATAGGAAACATGTTTACAAAGTAGACTTGTCAGTAATAAATAGCAAATTTGTACTTATCCTCAACATTGCCTGCTTCTGGTTCATATGAAAGCACTTCTTCTGTTTTTACTGTTTTCTTTATTGGGTTTTTCCTGTGGAAAGAAATCAGATCCTATCCCCAAGGTACCACAGCCACCAGAGCCAGGATTACAAACATCCCTAAACCTCCCTTCATAGTTTGAACTGATGAGGCTAGCTAGTATATCACTTAACCACTCAGGACGGGTGAGGTTATTGTGCTGACAGAAGTCCGGAAAAAGAGTAGTATATTTAGGCTAGCTGGCAATAGAACTTGTATCAGGCACATACCATTAAACCCAATGATGAAAAAACTTTTCTTGCTTTTTACCTTGATAACTGCCTTAGTGACTGCTTTTTCACCTGTAAAAGCACAGCATTGCGGTTTTGATCATGCTTTCGCTATCATTGTGGATGTGCGAGACAGTATAAGCGGCCAAATCATTGACGGACTGGAGGTTTTTTTGGCAGACTCTGTGGGCATTCCATATAAGAGTGAATGGAATCTGATAAGGGAGACAACGCTGACCATTTATCAAAAAACGGAGCTTTTCAAATTCGGGCAGAATCTGCAAAAAGGACCACAGAGCCTTTTCGAACCGCTTACTTCTTTTCCCTTTGCTATAAATCATTACATGAAAACACTCGGAAGCGATTACGACTTCAAGCAGAGTGACCTGATTTTAATTAAAGACACAGATGGTGAAATGAATGGGGGGTATTACGGAACACATAAAGTAAAATTTAAGGATAAAAACATCGTCAGTCTCTGTAAATCGCAGCAAATCTGGCAAAGCACAGAAGCAGTCAACAAAATTAAGATACTTGTGACTCTAAACCCTGCAAAATAAATTTACCAGAGGAAGACCGCCTGAATATACCCTGGAATCTTATCTGAATGATTTGGAGTGGTCATCTTTTGCCCTGCTGCTAATAGTAGTGTCACCATAGCTGCAAAGTGGTGAAAGATCGCTGGTAATAATACCAGCGAGGGAGAAATGTCCAGCCAAACTTGCATAAAACCCACTATCATCTGTAATTTTTTCTACGCAAGTTCTTCTGCTAGCACTTCTATTTTTCTGCCATTTTCAGTTATGGCAATTATTTGAAACACATCAAATGCATTTCGTTTTGCTTTCTCAAATTCCATTTTTGATTGGTCTGCGAGTTCTATAAAGCCATTCTCATCAACATCTTCTAAAAAGCCCTCACTTTCATCATCAAAGTCAATTTGATAGTAAGCAGAAAGGATTATTTCAAAACTGTCATTTTTGTTTCTGTCAATGTACCAGTTGTCCAGTGGTCTATTCGTAATTTGCTCACTAGTAAACTCATCACAAAACATAGGATTAAAACCATTTTTACAACCATCAAAAAGTAAAATCTCCTGTCCACTTACAATGTCTTTGGCAACCACCAAAGCGGGTGCAAAATCTGTCCCAACAATCAAGATATCACACATAGCATGGAGTAGTTGTCCGTAGTACTTGATTTTAAATTTTGAGTTTCCTGCTGTAGAGATTAGCTTTCTACGCCACTCAAAGGGATAAACTTTTTTGGCACCTGCAATATGTTCAGTATAGTCGGCTAAATAGGTTGGTCCAGGCCATCCATTGTCTGTTGTTAGTATAGAAGAAGTGGTGTTGTCTTTTTTCAGAAAGTCAAATAGTCCCATAGTGCAGAATAGTGTTGCTCCAAATATAGTACAAACGTGAAGGAAAGAATAAATGCTGGTATACGTCTGTCAACCTCCATTTAGGCAATATGTTCCCCGATCATTTATGTTATCACCAGAGAGTTCTTTCCACACACGTAGATTGGTAATACTATCAACGGCTCAATACCAGTCAACTTGATTCTGTAGGATAAATCCTGACATGTTTATCAGTATCACTTATATTCTTCTCCATTTTCGCAGTTATAAATCTATAACTGAATATCTCCCTTTGAAATTGCAATAAATGGGGATTAATAGGATTGATTTTACAAGATAATACTTCCCATATATCCAAGAAAAATCATATAAATTTTATTTTTAAATAATTTTTTATTATTTCATTTGCACCTCTTATTGGTTTGGGTTATTTTTGCTTTTAGAGATTCACATCTGAGAAATGATCAAAACCAGGGGCTTAATTTTGACCAGTCTATTTACTTTTTTAGTGCTTCAAACCCATACAACTTTCATGAAAACTGTAAAATCATCCACCGAAAAAGGTGTTCCTATTGGCCATTTACCCACAAAAATCACTTTGTCTCACTATCAACCCTTATCATTTTTAGTACACACAAGTTTGTCACTTGTGAACAGTTTGTTAGTGATTGCTTCATTTGTATCTGATAGTACCCCGTTATTTTTTAGTATTTCCCCGAGTACCCCACGCCGACCGGGACACTAACCTGCCCTCCACAAAAAAGTACAATTGCTCAGTTGTACGCCCTGCCTTTGCATTATTTTCTGTTTTATTCATTTTTTAATTCGTATCCAGGTATATACTATGGACGCATTGCGCCTATCCCAGCAACTAGAACAGCTACAAACCGAACTAGCCTGTTTGCAGGCAGAGGTCAAACGACTAGAAGCCCTATACATCCATCAGGCTACAGGTCAGACTACACGCATCACGATGGCCGATGTGGAAAATCAACTGGGCGTTTCGCGCTTTCATATCCATAGACTCATAGGAGCTGGAGTGATCCAGAGTGGTCAACGGGTGGGAGCTGGCAAAAATGCTCAGTGGACATTTGAACACGCCGAGATTTTGAAGCTGGTCGACAATCCGTCATACCTCACTATCGAACCTGTTTCCTAAGAGCAGGTAATCCTTTTATCGTTTCTCATTCCCAATGCCCAGGTGTGATCCTAGCTGCATTTGCCTGGTACTTACACTGGGTGGTGGAATTCTATTGCCTAACGCAAATCGTCTGTTTATTCATCTATTCACTCTTTATCTTATCACATACCACTATGCAATACACACTTGTTTATCATGACCTGCTTGACCACTTTGATCTTACAATGCCTGAATATGCGCTGATATATTTGATTGATGGATTGTCGGCTCAAAACGGATGGTGTTTTGCCTCACGGGAAGAGTTGGCTAATCGGGTTCGGATGGGTTCACGCTGGGTATTTAACTCCTTGAATCAATTAACAGAAAAAGGCTTGATTGAGGTTGATGAAAAATCACGCTTTGTCCGGGCAAGCAAAGCCTGGAAAACCGCCTTTCGTAAATGCCAGAAAGAAGGAGGATTACCTATCCCTACTTCTGAGCCAGATGCCGAGCCTGATATTGAAGCTTTGTATAAAATTCACAAGCGAAACATCCAGTTAAAATACAGAGAGTCGGTGCATAATTCATCTGGTGGTCATGCACAACCTACACATGTACAATCTATACAAGAGGCTGTGAACAGTTTGCCGACTGGCACTGAACAGAATCAGGATACTATGCCGTATTTTCACACTACCCATGCAAAAAAGAATACTCAGCCTATGCAGTCTTCACAGAGTAGTTCTGTCCAAACTATGAACGTACCTGTGAAATCTATGCATACATCTGAAATGAGCAAGCAGACAGGCTCTGAAATTCAAACAGAGACCACTGATACAATCATGCAGTTGGGTTATGAACAAACTAGTGAGCAGCTTATGCATTTGGATCGCCTGGCTTCTGAACCAAATGCACACTATAATAACATATATAGTAACAGTAATAATAACACCTATAAAAACAAAAATAATAACAATACAATAACAGAAAAAAGCGCATACGCGCAAAGTTTTCAATTTTCAAATGAGCAGGAGATTTTTAAAAATGAACAAGCAGGGGAGAAGAAAGAAAATTTTTTGAATGACGAAGAACGGAACCAACCTGTTGTAGAAGCCGCTATAATAACCCCTCCCCAGGTTCCGCCTCCCCCCTCCCCTAAGGCTGTACAGATAGAAAATGCTATGCAAAACGTGCATGGCCTTAAAAACGATTCTAAGGCTACTCCAGTCGATCCATGTCTTACGCCCTGTCGAGAGGTCTATCAGCTATACTTCGGGGCTTACAAGTGGGTCTATGGGCGTGACGACAAGTTTCTCAAACAGGTATTGGAACAGATCCGCTATAAAATAGCTGTTCAGTGGCAGCAACCCAATCTGGATCTGGCAGAGATTCCTGATGAGTCAGTGATCCATTCCTTCCAGAGCTTGCTGGAAAAGATTCCTACCTGGTATCGCGACAATGGTTACACAGCGCCAAACGACCTGAATCGGTTTTTCGAAAAGTACTATGCGGCTATCAAGTCAGGTAATGGTGGCGGAGCCCGTTCGTCGTTTGCACCACCCAGAGATCAGGATGAGGAATACCTCCGTCTGATGCGTCTGTGTCGGGATTAAAGTGGATTGTTTGAATAACGGGTCGGACTATAAGACCACTTCCCTTTATTGTCTTCCTGAAAGGATATTCTCTCTTCGCTGTCCTTCTGAAAGAATCTCTTGACAAATAGAGCCGTGTTTGGTTTGTGAGCGAAAGAATATTCTCCAATCGGAGTGGCCGCCGGTCTTGCCACGAGTTCCTTTTAGGAGGACAGGGATAGGGGCAGAAGGACGAGAAAAGATAGATTCTTTCAGAAGGACAGGGAGAGGACGAGAAAAAAAATCTTTTGCTCCCCTTGTTGGTGTTTTCTCCAACCTGAGGGAAGGAAGTCTGGAAAAGGAAGATCCGGGATTCAGACAATAGGTCAATCAGCAGGCAATTTTTTTATGTGTTTTATTCAATAACCAGCTAATTTTTTATCATGTCCCTGATTCAACATCCGT
The DNA here is from genome assembly GCF_030068605.1 of Xanthocytophaga agilis. Classification (NCBI taxonomy): domain Bacteria; kingdom Pseudomonadati; phylum Bacteroidota; class Cytophagia; order Cytophagales; family Rhodocytophagaceae; genus Xanthocytophaga; species Xanthocytophaga agilis. The sequence goes on along the minus strand of NZ_JASJOU010000020.1, from coordinate 31,331 downwards.
CATTGCCATGCTTGGCAAGCAGTCCCAGTCTTTGAATCTGATTCAGCAAGCTCAATCGCGTATCACAAATCTGCTCGAATGGCTGCAGCAAAACAACCTTCCGGCTCAGCTGACCGTAGACAAAAAATACCAGATCTATGCCCAAACACTGATGGAAGGGCTGCAGGCTATTCCGCAACAAAGTGAAAGTCTGATTTACAACATGCAACCTTTACAGGCCGACTACAGTGTGCTCGTCGGACAGATGCACAAGCATGCCAATGAGGAGATTGCCTCCCGTGCTCCTGCTTTGGAGGTATTTGCTCGTGCCCAAGGCGATGAAATCACCAATCGACTGTTGTTTGTGCTGATCAAAAAGTTTACTGAGTCGGTTACTATCAAACAAAAGCTGACTGTGAAACAAACCACTGCCATGGCAAGTATGGTACAGGTCGATTTTCGGGATCTGTCACTCACCGATGTGCTGCTATGCCTTCGCAATACCCAGAGTGGCAAGTATGGGCAGCTCTATGAGTCGTTTGACTTTGTGAAGCTGGGTGAATTTCTGCGAAAGTACCGTCAGGAAAAAGAAGCGTTACGCGAGCAGAAACACAAGGATCTGAAGTATTCGCAGAGTTCTATTCTGTATGACATTGTGAGCAACCTGGATAAAGCGCCTGAACAGTTCAGAGAACCTTTCCAAAGCCTGTCTGCCCAGAAAATTGCCCAAAGCTTATCAACAGAACAGGATACCCACTCAGCCACACCCGACAGACCCGAGATAGGCGTAGACCTGGATGCAGTGTTTGCAGACACAGGCAAACCTGCTTCTAAGCTACCTCGTCCCAAGCAACTGACAGAGACCCAAAACCGCCAGCGAATCATGGCTGAATTAACGCTGTATCTGGACCATATGACAGAAGAGGAATTCCTCTATTATGTAGATTACTATGAAACCTACCGACAACCCGAACTGGTCGAATGGCTCAAGGCAGAGTGGAAGAAGGTGCAGGAGAAACAGAAAACCAAAGCATCGTAAACAGAGGCTGGCAAAATGTCAATTCTAACAACAATGATTTCGATATCCAGTAGGGGCGATTGGCAGATCGCCCAGACGTTTCCCCTCCGAACGATTGAAAATATACCGAACCAATGCAGGGGCGCACCCATGTGTGCACCCGGTTTCCCACAGACCCGGTTTATGTTTATAAACCAACGTCGGGAAATGTAGGGGTGCCCCTTGCGGGTACCCGTGTTTCCAACAATGAATGTCTGGGATTAATCCGAAATCGTCGTCTAACAGACCCAAATCATTCGTGAACGGAAACCGGGCAGGGGCAAGCCCAGCCCCTACAATATCGTATTACCACAGACATTGTTTGCGGGAAACCGGGCGCACACATGGGTGCGCCCCTACATTGGTTCGGAAAATACCTATGTGTTGGATGGCAACAATCAGGTGATTTGCCATGTGTGAACAGATCTCAGGTCACACAGAAGAAATATCCGAAGTATGGTCAGAATTGTAATGGAAGACAGAATGATTGGGCAACTGTTCAGCAAGGCAAGTGAACAGAAATCGAATCAGTTTACAAAATGACTGGAAGTCTGTTCGCTTTTGGTTTTGACCATACTTCCGGTCGCTTTTTAGTTTGACTGGAACTATGATCACTTTCCAGAAATATTCGAACTCTGTTCACTTTTAATTTTGACCGGAAGTATGGTCAATTTATCCAATGACTGGTATTCTGTTCACTGTCAAAAAATATCCGAATACCAGTCAACTTATTGGCTGACCATAGTTCCAGTCACCAAGTTGTTAGACCAGAATTCCGGTCAGCAGACAAGCAAACGAATGTACACAAAAGAAACCAGTTATACTATGAACCTAAAAGATATCGGCGAACGCATCCGCCTCTTTCGAATGGACATACTCAACCTTTCCCAACGCGAATTTGCTCAGCGAATGGGAGTAGCTCAGGGCAACCTATCCTCTCTGGAAAAAGGTCACCAGCTACCAAGTTGCTTCTTTCCCTGGTGTTTGCATGCCACCTATCAGGCCAATGTGCATTGGCTGTTTACGGGAGTGGGCGAGCCTGTAGTGAAGGGTGTTTCTAGTTGAAGATCACTATCATTTAGATTGCATTATGGTCTATAAATATCAGCGGGAAAAACCTCTTGCATGGTGCACAAGTTGTAAAACCTTTTTCCAGTTCCTGATGAGCAGAGGCTTCCAGAATCGGCGTATTTTTGCATCCCATCCGACCAGGATAGACTTTTGATAGTATGTAAAGTAAGTGTGTGAAAGGAATTATGTTAATGATTTGTTAAAAAGCCAGAAATAGTAAGGTAACAAAAGGGGCATACTTTTGCTTCAAAAACACTTACCATGAAAAAAAGAGTACTTATTATTGCTGTCTTTGCTACTTTTTTATCTTGTTCAAAAGATGAAACTCAGCCATTGGAGTTTATAGTAAATGAAGATCTGTCTACGTATCAAGAAATTGCATCGATTAATTTAGGGGGTGCTGGTGCAGCTGAAATCACTACGTATGATGATGTTACGAAAAAATTATTCGCTGTGAATAATGGTACTACAAATAAAATTGATGTGATTGATTTATCAGATCCCAAAACGTTAAATGTAGTATATTCTATAAGCATGAGTCCTTATGGTGGGTTTGTGAATAGTGTTGCAGCATATAATGGAAAAGTTGCAGCAGCAATAGAATCGACGGACAAGCAGGCAAACGGAAAAATTGTCGTTTTCAATGCGTCAACCTATGCCGAAGAAAAAGTAATTACAGTAGGTGCTTTGCCTGATATGGTCACATATAGTCCTAACGGTAACTATATCCTTTCGGCAAATGAAGGAGAGCCAAATGCTACCTATACAAATGATCCGGAAGGCTCCGTTTCTATTATTGATGTTCAAAATAATTATGCAGTAAAAACAATTAATTTCTCAGGCTTTGCAAGTCAGTTAGCCGACTTAACCACAAAAGGATTCCGCGTTTTTGGTCCTGATAAAGACTTTGTCAAAGATATTGAACCTGAATATATTACCATATCTGAAGATTCGCAAACAGCATGGGTAACACTTCAGGAAAACAATGCGATTGCTGAAATTAATTTAGTAACAGGCACTGTCGCCAAAATTATGCCTTTAGGGTTTAAAGATTATTCGGCTACCGCTAATGCCATTGATGTAAGTGATAAGGATAATGATGTGGTATTCAATACCTGGAAAGTATTTGGCGTATATATGCCAGATGCCATCGCGTATATGAATTTTAATGGCACACCCTATTTATTTACAGCCAATGAAGGCGATGCACGCGAATATACCGCCTTTGCAGAAGCGAAACGGATTTCAAGTTTAAAGCTGGATGAAACTGCTTTTCCAAATGCCACAACACTTAAAACTGAGGCTCAGTTGGGAAGATTAAATGTAACAACCACACTGGGAGATACCGATCAGGATGGTGATTACGATGCTTTGTATAGTTTTGGAGCCAGGTCATTCTCTGTTTGGAATGCTGCCACAGGGCAACAAGTATTTGATAGTAAGAATGAATTAGATGTAAAGGCTAAGGAAGCAAACCTGTATGATGATGGCAGGAGTGATGATAAATCTATTGAACCAGAAGCTATTGCCATTGGTAGAGTCGGAAGTAAAACGGTAGCTTTTGTGGGTATGGAAAGAGCAGATGCTGTTGCCATTTACGATGTGACAAATCCTTTAGCACCCAGCTTTATCAAAGCTATCAAAACGGGTGATGCCCCAGAAGGGGTCTTATTTATTCCCGCATCAAAAAGTCCTGTTCAACAAAGTTTGCTGGTGGTTAGCAGTGAGAATGATGGCTTGGTTAAACTGTATAAAGCCAATAAATTATAAGCCAATCAGGTAGACATAATCTCAGTAGCCGACCAGATACTCTGGTCGGCTTTTTTTGTCTAATGAATTTATTTACGTAAAGAAAAGTATCTGTCTGCTCCTGTACATGGCCAAATGAATCCAGGTGTTGGGAGCAGTACAATGAAAGAGTTTTACTTAAACTGCTTTAAGAATTGAAGGGTTTCTTTTCTTGCGTTTCTTCGAGCAACCATCGTACCCCAGGCAGTACCTCCGTTCTCAAACTGATAGTGTTTGCCATTAATATTCATGCCTCCATTACGGAAAAAACTACTGGCAATGATGGGATAAGAGTCCTTAAAGGAAAGTAGCCAGTGTCCAGCATCTGGGTAAATGACATTGCGGACTTCGTAAGGATAATTTTTATCCTTCAACCAGCCTTCAATTAAGATGGCCATCCGTTCCGAGGGCCACCGCTGATCATCCTGGCCGGAAAGTAACAGAATAGGCCCTTTGCTATTATTAGAAGTCATATTGTGTTATTATATCTTTCTGTAATTTGTGTTATACCTTCCTGATCGTGTGTTAATGCAAGCCAGCAGGTTGATCTACCTTTGTAGTGTAAATAATTCATCACACTAATTAAAATGTAGAAATCATGCAAAAAGTAGCATTAATTACCGGAGCAAGTTCAGGTATGGGCAAATCTACCGCCCACATACTTCATAGTCAAGGATATATCGTATATGGAGCCGCCAGACGGATGGAAGAAATGAATGATCTGAAAGAAAAAGGAATAGGGATAGTTTCGTTAGATTTGACCAACGAAGATTCAATCGTCAAGGCTGTAGACACTATCCTGAAAAAGGAAGGTAGAATAGACATTTTGATAAACAATGCCGGCTATGGTTCGTATGGAGCCGTAGAGGATGTGCCGCTTGAGGAAGCCCGCAGACAGTTTGAAGTAAACTTGTTTGGTATGGCCAGACTGACACAATTGGTATTGCCCAGTATGCGCAAACATCGCTATGGAAGAATTGTCAATATCTCTTCCATGGGAGGTAAAATCTATACTCCGATGGGTGCCTGGTATCATGCGACCAAACATGCCGTAGAAGGTTGGAGTGACTGTTTACGACTGGAAGTGAAAGCATTTGGAATTGATGTGGTAATAGTAGAACCCGGAGGGATAAAAACACCCTGGGGAATCATTGCGGCTGATAACCTGGAGAAAACTTCCGGAAAGGGTGCGTATGCAGACTTTGCCAATAAGGCTGCACAGGTTACCAGGAAAACGTATAGTGGAGACCAATTAACGGATGTAGAAATTTTGGGCAAAACCATTGCCAAAGCAGCAACCGACAAAAAACCAAAAACCCGGTATGTAAAAGGCTATATGGCAAAACCTGCCATCGCTATCCGAAAATGGTTTGGAGATAGATTTTTTGACAGAATGATCATGAGCCAGGTTAACTAAAAACCAATAGCATTCAGAAAAAATGAATCAGGAAATTCAAAACATACGATCCATCAGCCAGTTGCATGAGGTATTTGGATTTGACAAACCAACCCATCCCTTGATCAGCATCATCGATGTGTCAAAATGGGAAATTCCGGCAAGATTTGTAGGTGTAAAATATACCTCTGAATTGTATTCCATTGCGTTGAAAGATAAAAGTTGTGGGTTGCAGTATGGAAGAAACTCGTATGACTTTCATGAAGGTGTCTTGATTTTTACGGCTCCCAATCAGGTGCAGTCTGTAATGAAAGCGCAAGAGCTGAATGAGATTCAGGGATGGATGTTATTTTTTCATTCCGATTTAATTCGAAACACTTCACTGGGACAAGCCATCGAAAACTACCGGTTCTTTTCCTATGATGTGCATGAGGCCTTGCATTTATCAGATGCAGAACAAAAAACAATTACGGATTGTATGAGCCTGATTCAACGGGAAATTTTGGAGCGTATCGACAATCATAGCCAAACGGTTATCTGTTCCTCGTTGGAATTGTTGTTAAATTTATCAAAACGGTACTACGAACGACAATTTAACACTCGTTCCGCACAAAATTCGGATGTGATCAGCCAATTTCATTCCCTATTGAACAGCTATTACAAAGGGGGAAAGTTTACCGAAATGGGGATACCCACAATCGAGTATTTTTCAGATAAGATTCATCTTTCGGGGAATTATTTGAGTGATCTTTTGAAAAAAGAAACCGGATACAGTGCCAAAGATCAAATCAATAACTTTATCATTGAAAAAGCGAAAACATTATTGTTGAGTGAGACCGAACCCGTTAGTGGAATCGCCTATAGCCTAGGATTCAACTATCCCCATTACTTTAGTCGCTTATTCAAAAGCAAAACCGGAATGACACCACAAGAGTATAGAAAGTTGAATTGAGATATGTAGTTGATCAGATAGCACTATGCTGAATTGAAATTGTGTATGTAGTTTCTTTCTCTGGTGCCTGCATGCCATCTATCATGCTAATGGGCATTGGCTCTTTACAGAAATGGGGGCGGTAGTGAGGTGAGAAGAACTTATATGAACTCACAGAATGTTTGCCATTATTCTTGGGAACACATTAGGGATTATATAGGCATTGTGGTTAGTCCAGTTTGTGGGATTCAACCCAGGTATTTTCTCACACCCTTGCTGGTACTTTTATCGGCAAGGGTGTGATGAATGAAGAGGAATTAGGTTTGATAACTTTCAGCTAAATCTACACTCATTGATCAGTGATAGACGCTTACTCTTAATCCGATTAATAAGTCAGACTCTTTTCAATGGCTGGATTCCTGCTATTTTGCCTTTGCTATCAAACACAACCTTTATTAATAGTTTTGGTGGGTTATTTGAATCAAGAGTATCCTTGTATTGTAACATGGTGAAAGAAGTTCCATCAAGTCCTATTTGTACACCACTAAAGTATACTTCGAATGTTTTGGTAAAATCGGCACTATTGGAAAGCATCTCAAGTTGTTGACTGGTTACTTTATCCACTACAAGCTCAGAAAGAAATGACTAGGCCTGTTCAAAATTTTTGTTGGCAAGTGTTTGAAACAGGCTGCGGGCAACCAGAGTTAGTGAATCAATTTTGCCTTGAGACAATTTAGGTGAAGGAGTTAGTTTCTGCTGGGTATTTCTAACATAGAGTCTGATCCTATGAGATGGATTGGTGGTAACCATATTTTTCTTCTCATAATAGTTGGAAATAACTGTGGTTAGCTCTATTTCCGTACTATCATCAGGATTCCAGACATCACGTTTTGTCAATCCACCCTCTTTTTCACTTTTTGATAAAGGACTTAGTTTTCCTTCGCTCTTACTCTGTCCAAACTCTTTTGAGATAAGTTTCTCAAGATCATTATACTTTTGAATCAGGTTTTTCATGAATTCCTGACTCTTCTTGTTGTTTTCCAGATATCCTGTTTTATTACTTTCATCCCACTCATATACTATAGAATAGAAAGTAGAGTCCTTTTCATAGTAAAAATACAGGACTTGTAAATCAGGTATGTTATGTTGCTTTCTTGTAAAAAGAATGGGTTGTGCTACTCCCGCTGGTAGCATATGTTTATAGTTGGTTTTGCTGGGTTCGCTTCCAAGTGTTTGTTCCAGTTTGATTACATCGGACAATTTTTTACGATGTATATCAAATTCATATTCCTGAGAACGTGCGTGAAATATTATTAGAAATAAGAATATAATAAGGGATAGACTTTTCATTTTAATTTGCTTTGTAGAGTAGATAGTTGTGCAATTTGCCTTGTGTTTATTGAATCAAAGTAGATAGATTGATGGCAAAGTAAGAATAGAGATAGTTTTAATCTGATTTAATTTGCCGGGGAGGTTGTTCGTGTAAAGTGGCTCTGTATACATAGCCTCTCAGATACCATTGTCTTGACTTGCCTCCTCCGTTCCAGTAGTTAACTACATCTACCAGAGACGAATCTTCACCTATATAACCCATTATATAAACAGGTTCATCAGTTGGTAAGCCTTGTATCCTGAAGTTAATTATTGGATTTTTACCTTGTTCTACCAATTTATAGTAGGCAATCAACTCTTTTCCATCACTTACATCATCTACAATTAAAGCTGAGTTAATCGGTCCCGAAAAAGTCTCATAACAATACATTTGTTTGTGACGCTTTACGTTCTGATGATAGTAAGAGCCGAAATAATATCCACAGCCTAAAAAAAGGACGAAGCAGATTACAATCAAAACCTTTGTTCCAAATCTCACTTTATATTCAGTTTGCTCTACCAATAAACAATTAGATATAACTATTTGTCCGGTATTTGCTGCCAATATATAGAAATAAATAAAACAAAATAACTGCTGTCAAATTGTGTAATTCTCCTATCAGAAGAAGGAATTGATCTTTCAAAAGTTTGATTACACAAGTGGCTGTAAATCAGAATGAGGTAAATTTTTATGCTACCTTTTTTTCTTCTTCTAGTGCCTACATGCCACTTTCAGGATAATATGTATTGGTTCTTTAACAGAGTGGGGAGTCAGTAGTGAAGTAAAGAATAAATTATGAAGGCCACCCTTCTAACAGGTTGACCTTCATAGCTAAAAATAAATCTGGCAATTAGGCAACCATGTTTTAACATTCGCCTTTGTCTCTTTATCTAGTAATGTATCGAATAAATTTAACTCTTTGAGTGATTGAAGCCTGGAGATTTCAGATGGAATGGTTTTCAATGGATTTTTATTTAATCGTAAAGCCTTTAAGTTACTTAGCTCCAGAACTGCCATTGGAAATTCTGAAAACTGGTTGTCTTCTAAATCTACTATTTCAAGGTTGATCATTTGAGCAACTTCATCCGGTAAACTGGTAAGTTTATTGTGTGTAACGTAGAACTCTGTTAAATTGGATAAATTACCTATTTCGTCAGGAAGGCTTGTAAGTTCATTGTAGTCTATATCCAATTCCGTGAGATTGGGTAAGTCGCAAATTTCATCAGGCAAATGGGTAAGTTGACTATTGTTTACATTCAATCTTCTTAATGAGGTCAGATTACCAATAGTACGAGGGATCGATTGTAGTTTGTTGTATCTTAGGAGTAATTCTGTAAGATTGGTTAAGTGTCCAATCTCTTCTGGTAATGATTCCAGGGGGTTGTGGGTTAGATCAAATTCTTTAAGATAAGCCAGGTTCCCAATCTGAGAAGGCAATGTCTTCAATTGGTTTTCCTCTATATACAATCGCTCCAGATTAATGATTTCAGTTACTTCCAGGGGCAATTCGGTCATCCCATTTCTTCCCAAACTCAAACAACGCAGTTGTGTCAGACTGGCTACTTCTCCAGGTAGGCTGGAAATCTGGTTTTCATCCAAAATCAAGTTTTCCAAATTCCTAAGTTTACCAATTTCAGGAGGTAGCGTAGTTAGTTTGTTATTATTCAGACGTAAGGTTGTTAAGCCAACCATATTACCTATTTCGGAAGGCAAACAAGTCAGATGGTTATCTGGAATATCCAATTCTTTTAGCTTAGGAAAGCTGGTAAATTCAATGGGCAATCTCTCTATTAGAGCAGATATATGTAGAGTAATCAGTTGATCCAGGTTCCAGAATTCCTCTACAAGAACCACGTTTTTATGGATCGTAAATTCTTCCATAGTATAGATATCTACTATCTTTTCAGCTAAGTCTGCTTTTGAAAACCCATGCTTAGCCTGATACAATTGGTTAATATCCCCAACAAACGATTGAATATCTGTAGACGTTGATTCTGCCAATGCTAATCCGAGTTCGATGTTACCTTGATCCCGAGATCGTAGCAGCCTCAGTATATTTTCCTTGTCTGTTAGTTTATCCATTGGGCAATGATTTTTTCCTGGCAATATACAGGACTTTCTTTTCAGGAAGTAATAGAAATGATTGTTCCTAGCTCTCATGTTACCTTATCAGGTCAATATGTATTGATTCTTTACAGAAGATGAGAAGTCTGTACGAGAGTAGTAAAAGCAAGCCTTTTCTGATGAGATTTAGATTGTTATCAATTATAAAACAGCTACCTGAGTTTGGTAGCTGTTTTGTCTGAATTACCTGATTAGTGAATATATTCTCGGCCTTCCCATTTACCAGTTAATTTCCATAATTCATAAAAAACTAACCATTCTACAATCCAAGGAACAATCCACTCTGAGATTTTGGTTGGTAATTTCCAGTCTAGATCACTTGGGTGATGAAGACAAAGGCTATTATCTGCATGAACATGTATCTCTGAATTATACTCAATCAAAGGATCTTCTATGAATACTTTGGGAGTATAACCTGCTTGGTACTCAATTCGTATCTGATAAGATTGGTAGAAGTTCAAAGGCTTAATTATTGCTTTGCAGATTAGCTTATTGCCTTTGATTATACATTGAAAGGCAGGAAAGCTTGCTATCAGAAATATTTTTTGCCTGATCAAACTATATTGTTCAATGGCATTTATATGTTCTGCTTTTGGCAATGCATGTCCTGCTGATCTGAAAAATTGATGAGGTTGATTTTTAACGCCTATAGATTGAACACCAACTTTAAAGTCAGAAGAGGTATAAGCTATACCTGATGAAATAATTTGGCTGTTCTGTCGTAGGCTTTCCAGTTTTTCTTTTATTTCTATCTCTGGAAATCTGGTTCCTAAATTCTCTGCCCATAAATCAACCGCCTCTTCTTCAGATTTAGTAGAGATAGCTTCTTCTCCGTCCTCAATCAAATCATCAAGTGCTTGGAGAAAGTTTTTTTTGACCGTCTCAGTATACTTTTCGAATAAATCATCTTTAGGAGTGGTGGGCATTTTACATTGCCAGTACGCACCTAAGAACTTTTGATCATCTACCTCCTCCTGAATAGCTTTAAGCGTGTTTAATAATGCCAAGTCATCTCGCTTATTGTAGCAAATATGATTTGCGGCTAAGACACTCATACAAAGTCCGCTAGGCATTTTAAAAGATTGATAATCACACCAGGCTTTAAGATATTTGATTATACGGACTAGTTGACCTTTTTTGTCCTTCTTTCCTTTGAGCCATTCAACAAACTCTTTTGGATCACTTTTTATCCATCCTTCATTTTTTACAGCAAGATAAGGGTGTTCATCTCCAGGAGCTAGATAGTATACTGGAATATCTATGTGATATTTTGCTGAGAAAATAACCCGAATACATTTTTTTCTGTGTTCTACTTTGAATGAAGTGTGGCCATCTACCGCCTCCAGTATCCATTTCTGAAGAGTTGTTGGGGTTACATCTGGAGTACAAAGGAAATAAACTCCATCATCTAAATCACACCAATCATCTTCTGTCCTTGTACTTGAACCATGTTTGTACGATCCCTGAATATAAAAATATGGCTTATATTCAGAATGTAATTCTTCAAATGTTTCTTTGATTAGTTTTCTGATCGCATTTTTTGAAGTCATCATTTTCTGCTTTTTGGAAGGGCAGATAGAAATATTATTATGGAATATTTCAAAAAGTGTATGAAGATTAGCCATTGGTTACATACGTTTTAAAGGTTTCAAAGAAAGGATTTACTAAGTAGCTTTGAGCTGCTCTATAATCATATCCAACTCTATTACCAAAGAAACATAGTGTCTCAATAGCTCTAGGTGTAGCCAAGTCAAGATCAATATCTTTACAATGTTGTGCAGATAAATCTTGTGGAGAGCAAATCCGATGATAATATCCACCTAGTTTATTGTTGACTAATCGTTTACAGAAATGATCTGAAAATTGCATTTGTCCTGTTATCCCAATACTTGAAAGTGCGCCACCCCATTGTAAGAAAGACCTTTTAGGATTACTTTTCATTGATTCACCACTAGGGGGATTAATACAGGCAATTGACAGAACTTGTATTTCTTCAAATTGAATGTGCCTATCACCTGTATGGATAATCTTGTCTTGTACAACAAAATGATCTATAGCTTCACAAATACCTGCCAACACAGGATTATTAAGCCATACACCGCCATCAATACATTGCATCTGATCTATAGTATGAATGGGAAAATATGTTGGCGCTGCACTTGTTGCTAAAGCAACATCAACCATCTTGATATTACCATCTCTATGATAGTTACCTTCCTTGTGTGGATACTTAAATACAATAGGTCCACCACATCCAATGTTAAATGCAGGAATGCATAACAGATTATGAGCATCCTTCATTTTTCGATCAGTTCCAAGCACATTTTCAATAGCAGTTTTTAGTACTGTATTATCATATTTTCCCTTATGCAGAATCTGTTTGATCTTGCCAGATACTCGTTTCACTAAAGACTGACGATGAAAGATCTTAGGCCCATCTGCTTTATAAAAGTTAACAATTTCGGCAGCAGGTACTTTTGAAGTTAGAGCTAATGCCATTAATCCACCTGTAGATGTTCCTGTTATCAGATCAAAATAATCTGCAATAGGATTTCCATAGGCTTCTTCAAGATGTTGGAGAATAAGAGCAGTATAAAGTCCTTTAATTCCACCGCCATCTAAAGAGAGGATTTTGAAAGGCTTTTTCTCAATAATAGGTAATATGATTTCATCTGAACTCAAATCTGTGAGTCCGGTTACTGTGTTTGACATTGTACGATAATTTTAGTTAATGTAAGGCATGCTAATACACTTATGTAAGCGTACATAACCTCCTTGCCTTCTTTACAGAGGCATAGGCAAATCGAAAGCGAACTTGAGGGAGAGAAGAAAGATTTTGCCTGATTGTTATTGCAAATGTCGAAATTGAAGATTTACTTTGGTGCCAATCACGGTTTCTTCCAGGTTCTCCTTAATGATTCTGTGGGTCTTCCTCAGCAAGAAGAATAATACAGGGTATCGGACTCCGACCTCCGATACCTATACTTCCCTTAGTGTCTTTGTTAAGTCATATCTGTAAAGGTTATAATTAATTAATACTTCTCTTAACTTCTACTACAAAGGTAAAAGTGAGCCTAAAGATATTACCCACAAAATATTGTGGATAACTTGAGGATAAGTGTTGTTTGTTGTTAATATGCTTATAATCAATAATATGAGTGCTACTCATTTTAACAAAAACTTAACACTAATTATCATATATGGTAATATCTTGGCAATTACACCTCATTTCTTACACTGTAATATCTTTATCTTTTATTGCATGATGTATCATTTTTGGTTATAATATACTGTGATTTTATGCTGTATTATTAAAGGTTATTATACTAAATAATTAACTCGCTAATTTGTAACTACGATATTAATAAACCCCGCTGACCATAGATTGGATCATCCGAGCTACGGTCAGTTTTGTCTTCTCCAAATCCCAATCTTTGTATCACTCATCCGGTCAGAAAAAGACAACGCAATACACATTTACCAAGCTATCTCTGGCTACTTTTTCAGACACAATCACCTATCTACTACTGGTCGTCGATTTGTAAAGTGATTTTGTAAGGCTTCTTAGAAAGTGGAGAAAGAATTACCTTTGACTAATCACATTCTATAGAAAATGAATAAACCAGTAGAAACAGTCACTTTACAAACCTTAGAGTTAGGAGGCATCTATAAGACCATTTATGATTCAAGGCCGTATCGAGTGCTGGCGTTTGATGAAATAGAAGTACTTTGTGATTGTTCAAATACTTCCCTTTCTTACTGGAAGTTTGTGAATCCAAGGGCTCGATATTATTATTATCGTATGCCAACAGCTTTATTTCTGGATAATGTTACATTTCTGAAAAGTCAACCATTATCGGAAACTGAGAGCAATATGTATATGCCTCAACTTCCTTTAAGAGCATGCCGCCATCCAACATGGACATGGACTTCTGAAACTTACTCTTTTAATGATATTCTAAACCACCCAGCTCTACTGGATGTCAAAGAAGCTAAGACTCTCGTTTTGCCTGTTCCTGAAATAGTTATCTATCCCTATGGTCCCAAAAGAGGGTTGCGGAAACCTGTTACTGTTCAGGCACTGGATAACAAAGGATTTTCATGGATAGAACTACTCTGGCAGGCACATCTTGTGCAAGCTGCTCATATTCATCAACCACAGTCACCAGGTGTAGGTATTTACCGACTAGGATCTGAAAAACGAAAAGCATCCTATTACATTGAGGGATATTATGATAGAGCAGGCTTTATTCCGAAAGAATGATTTTGACTGTTTCGGATCAAATAAAAACTTCCATATCAATCTTTCTTGTGTGTAATCCTATATATTGCTACAATACTCGAAACTACTAAAGGCATTTTGGGTGTAAATATGTTGGTGGTAATTGAAAAAAGATGATAAAAATACTTTTGCAAAACATCCTAATTGAATTAATGACCTTTGTTTTAATGGGTTATTGGACATCAGGCTTAAATCCATTTTTAGCTACTATCATCGCAATCAGTAGTGGAGCTATCTTAATTGTTTTACTTTTTACAAGCATAAAAAGCATTGTCAAGGCTATTGGAACAAAAAACAAACTAGTAAGGATAATGCTTTTGGGAATGGCTCTACTGACTCCAATTATCCTTTACAGCTGTGAAACGAGCCAAAAGTGGCAAAATTCTTTTCCTAGAAGGTATTATATGAATAAAAAGTAAAACGTATGCATCCGAGCAACTACATGTCCTCGCTTGGATGCATACGTTTCTACCTGTTGTATTTGAGCTTTGGAGAGATACAATTTCTCTGGCAGCTTTGGTTGTATGTAAACCCATTTAATGCCGAATCTTTTGTTTCTGGCTTCTTCCCCGGTATAAAATCAATAGTTTGTTTAATGATTTTAGGTTTATGTCATAATCGTCTATCGATAATTTTTCGTGACCGCCAGAATACTGGTAGATTAAATAATAACGGATATTTTTACCAGTGCCTTCGCTAATGGCTTCTTCGTCGGTTATCTCACTCCACTTGTAGAACGGCGTGTTAATGGTCTGTATTCCCTGCTCATTCAGAATAATCTGAGGAGTTGTATTGGTTGCTTCTCTGAATTCGCGATAACTCAAAAATGCCCCCACTACTGTCATAAGGGAACCGAAGATGTAGCTATCTGTTCGCACCAGCATAAAGATACCACCAACCATCAAAAGCAGCATAAGGGCCATTTCAATGAAATTTTTACCCTTTGCGTAGTAAATAATGGTTTCGTTGGGTACACTGGGATCGTCATGGAAAATATCATCCTGGTCAAACTTATATTGCAAAGCAGTCCATCGTTCTTTGTCCTGTGCCCCACGGATTTCTGTTTTTTCATAAAAGCTACCGTCCGGCCAGATCAGTTTTTCCCGAATAGCACGTTTTTTTAATTCATGTACATTACGCACATTTTCAAAGGCCCATAGTCGCCATTTGGTAATCATAATGCTCCAGTACAACCACCCCAGTACTAAGGCAAGAATAAATCCTAACGGAAAGACCCACCAGGGTAGAATAGCTTGAGTTCCTAAATAGCAAGTAATGCCAATAGTCCCGACTATAATTCCAACAGCGGGATAATTGACCATTCGATGACCTTTGGCAATAGCTTCGTCAACAGTTATGGTTTCGTACATATCAAATAAACTAAAAAGAGGATACAGGGTAAATGCTACTTACTCTTAATTGCAAATGGCCTTGAAAAGTAAACCATGAGCGATTCGAAACTATACATAGGAGAAGTTTTTACTTTTTCAGAGATACTATTTTAACATAAGCATCCGATTCGTACCGTCCCTACTCACAAACGTATTACCTTGAGTAGTAAGAGTCAAGATGGTGTTGCTTGGACAGATACGTTGGAGCAACCATTTTTGCCTACTTAGTTGAAGACTGGTTATACATGAGTCATCCCAAATTTTGAGGAGAAGATTTTGACTTTGAAGTGATAATAGTAGCATAGAATAAAGAAGCTACAAAGAGAGTTGCGATCATTTCAATCGCGAGTGGTGGTATAGGTGCGTGAGGATAAAAATTCCGCGGGCCTAGCGTTGGCCCTGTGGGGCGAAGCTTGGGAATTTTTTGCCCTTTTTTGCTTCGTTTTTTGGGCAAGCAAAAAATGAAGAAGCCTGTGGAAGAGCAATGAAAGGAACAATAAACAAATTTGGGAAAAGACAAGCAAAAAATGAAGAAGCTAGTGAAAGAACGATGTAAGGGACAATAAATCAACGGGGAAAGAGACCCAAGCCCACATTGTTCAAAATTATAGGCTTGGGTTGTACTCAGATCCAACATTCGGGACGACTCATATTACAACAGACTAATCTTTTTGTGAGTGTACTTTACCTGACTTATTGTAGAATATTTGATAGCCGTATCCGTCTGCTAACCTATTGAATGGCAATCTGTTTGTTTCTATGCCAAACTAATTTTTAACCTTTACACTTACTTCACTATGCCATTAAACCACTATGTTACGATGGGCCATTCAGGCCTGCGAGTGAGTCCGTTCTGCCTGGGGACTATGACCTTTGGAGAAGACCTGGGTTGGGGAACCAGCGTTGAAGATGCCAATACCATCATGGATTATTACCTGGATGCGGGCGGAAACTTTCTGGATACTGCCAATGTATACACCTTTGGTCACTCCGAAAAAATTATCGGGGATCATATTGGCCGACACTCGCACCGCCGGGACCGGGTGGTGATTGCAACTAAGTTTTTCGGAACCCTCTATTCCGGTGACCCGAATGCCGGGGGAGCCAACCGCAAATCGTTGATGACCGCTTGCGACAATTCCCTTCGCCGCCTTCAAACGGACTATATCGATCTGTATTGGCTACACTGTTGGGATAAGTTTACACCAATTGAGGAAACGTTGCGGGGATTGGACGATCTGGTAACGGCTGGAAAAATACGGTATATTGGCTTTTCAGATACACCCGCCTGGAAAGTGGCCGAAGCCCAGACGATTGCCCGCTTACGGGGATGGGCTCCGTTGATTGCGTTACAGATTGAATACAATTTATTGGAACGCACTGTAGAAGGCGAACTCATGCCAATGGCAAAAGAGATGGGACTAGGCGTAACCCCCTGGTCTCCGCTAAAATCAGGTGTGTTGAGTGGTAAATACCGGCGAGAAAATGCTGGACAGCTTAAAGCCGACCGGGGTGCCTGGGTAGAAAATAACCTGAATGAACAGACGTATAAAGTAATCGATGTATTGATTTCTATTGCCGAACAACTGGGTACTACTCCGGCCCGTGTAGCGCTGGCCTGGCTACAAGCACAACCCGGTGTCACGTCTACCATTCTGGGAGCCCGTACACTTGACCAGCTAAAGGATAACCTGGCCGCTCTGGATGTTCAACTGCAACCCCAACACCTGGCAGCCCTGCATGAGGTCAGCAAGCCTAAGTTAAACTTTCCTTATGATTTTCTGGCTCGTTCTGGTGCCTTCTCCAGCAGTGGCACCACCATCAATGGGGAAACTAACCCAATCAATCCGCTGACTCCCACTAACGACCAGCAACGGTACTAAGTCTGAATATACGTTTGTGCTGTCGCGTTGGCAGATCTTTCGTACTAACTCTGGATCTGCCTGTTATACTACCTTACTAATTACCCTGACCATAGATCGGATGATCCGAACTATGGTCAGTTTCATATTGCCCAAATCCCGATCTTTGTATCACTCATCCGGTCAGAAAAAGACAACGCAACCGCAACTTTTTAACCTGTCCATTCTTCTGTATCCGGCTATTTTTTCATCTATTTTTTAACCATTTTTTTCATCTAACCATTTAGTAAACTATGGCACTAAGTGTAACCCTATTAACCTCCCGAGCCGATTGTGACAAAGTTCTTAACGAGCTGTCAGACATCAAAGGCAATCTGGAATTCCGTCAGATCTCGCTCACACGTAGCAAAGACAATGCAGCCGACCGAGCATCCAGCATTGATGCCGACCTGGCAGCTGCCGAAGCAGAAGTTACCTCGTTGATTGCCATCATCGCAGCCCTTCCCGAAAGTGCGACCAAAACCGAGATGGAAAACCGGAAGGTACGTGCTGATTATCGGTTGTTCACCTTACAGCAACGGAAGGCACAGTTTGGTACAACGGCTGTGATTCTGTACGAATCTGAGTTGGGAGAGATTGAACAGCGTTTGTCTGTGATTGATGGCTCGATGAACGACGTTACCGTTCGCAAGGCAGCTTTGCCAGCAGGCTAAGTGTAGCTGTAGAGGCAGCGTAGAGAAGGTACATACGGGATTGGTGTGGTTTGGGAAGCAGCTTAGGTCACTGACCGGCTGCTTCTTTTATACCCCTTCTGTGTGTCTACCTGAGTTAGCTTTGTTTTACTCTTTATTCATTCGATGTATGAAACTACTGATTCTGATTTCGGCGTTGTGTTTTGTGGTGGGTTTGGCTGGTGGCTTGTTTGCAGAACATCATTTCAATCCACCGGAAGTATACGATTGTGAAGTGATTGATTACAGCCAGATCGAAAAGATTGTTGCCAAACAGATAGCCAGTCATCCGGTGCAGATGCTGGATGTAGAGAAGATCAAACATGTACGCCAGTTTACGTATGCGCCTGTGTTTTGTGTGAGAGATACCTGTAAAGGACCCTGAATCTCTCGGAATGGCACAAAAAAGGTCTGGGAAAATCCGACACTGTAGGGGCGCACCCGTGTGTGCGCCTGGTTTCCCACAAACCATGCCTGTAACAATCGGACACATGTAGGGGCGACTGGCGGTCGCCCACAATGCCATCCGAACGATTGGGATATATCCGAATTCTGGTTGTCGCAAACTGCGTTTGTGCATTTCCGATATCGTAGGGGCTGGGCTTGCCCCTGCCCGGTTTCCCAACGCGAATGTTTGGGTTTATTAGACACGGTTTCGGATTAATCCCTGACATTTGTTGTGGGAAACACGGGTACCCCACGCCACGGCGTGGTAAACGTCAGGGGCACCCCTATACCCTAATCAGGGTTTGTGGGAAACTGGGCGCACACATGGGTGCGCCCCTACATTGGTTCGGTATATTCCCAATCGTTCGGATGGCGATGGCCTGGACGATCTGCCAATCGCCCCTACATTTCACAATGGTGATTTACAAATCCCAAACCGGGTTTGCACGAAACATGGGTGCACCTGTGTGCGCCCCTACATTATTACAACTCTAACCCTTAAAATCTCTATGGCAAAATCGATATACGACTACATCCAGTTTGTGCTAAATAACTGGAAAACATCCACCCTTGGGCTCTTTACTTTTTCAGGATATCTGCTCTGAATAATCAACCGGATCGATACCCAATCGTTTGTATCGCTGCTGGCTTTTATCTCTACCGTTGGATTCTTCTCGATGCGAGATCCCAAGTAATACCCCAGAGGACAGACCTAGCGTTGTCCTCTGGTTTTTATCCTTCTTATTCGAATACTCACTTTTAACAAACCATACGCCAATGACTATCGCATCTACCGCCGTTCAACCGATTGCTACTACCAAACTGATTGTTGACAACATCTGTCTTACCCTTACCAACGAGTATCTGGCATTTGAGAAACAACTGCTTGAAAATGAAAATAAGCACCTACAGCTACTCGTAGAAGACATCCAACTGGAAATAGACATGCTTAGAGAAGAGAATGAAGAACTGGATGGTGAAAACCAGGATCTGCATATGGAAGTCGCCGACTTGCAGGACGAGATCATTGATCTGACCGAACAGGTGAATGACTTACTGGAAGAGTAATCATTCACAGGATCATGACACTATCTGTCCATACTGACATGATCCTTTCCTTCGGTCCCGTCCTTTCCCCAAGTTGGTTTTATCACCAATGACCACTTTCCCATCGTTCATGCCAGTGATAAAACCAACTTGGGGAAGAAATTGTCGTGATCCATTCCTTCACCAGCTAAATTGCACACATACCTATGAAATTTCAATACCTGATCATACACTGCACCGCCACACCCGCCGGACGCTGGATCTCCCCTGACGATGTGAAACGCTGGCACACCAAACCCAAGCCTTACGGCAATGGCTGGAAGCAAGTTGGCTATTCGGATCTGATTCTGCTCGATGGCTCTCGTCACCAGTTCGTCAAACACAACAATGACCAGATTATTGACTCTTTCGAAATTACCAACGGGGTTGCAGGTATCAACTCCATTTCCAGACATTTGTACTATGTAGGTGGACTGGATTCTTCCCATAAATCACCACTAGATAGTCGCACCCCTCAGCAGATCTCTACTATGTTAGATATAATCAGCGAGGTGCTGGGCTATGCAGCTAATGTAAAAATTGCCGGACATAACCAGTTTGATAACAAAGGCTGTCCGAGTTTTTTTGTCCTAACATGGCTCAAGCAGCTAGGCATTCCCGAGCATACCATCGAGTGGCGCGATCCGTTTGGCTATGAACGCTATTTTAAACAAGTCTGGAAAAAGTAATAAACAAGAGGTTACAGTGTACAGTAGCCTCTTGTTTCCTGAGCTATTCATGGTTGTGTTTTCGGGTAAGTCAAGCCATTTTGCCAAATGCCTGTTCAAAGTCACCGATAAGATCTTCAATATCTTCTATGCCCACTGATAAACGGATCATAGACTCCGGAATTTGCATCTCAGCCCGTCGTTCAGCTCCTAATTCATAAAAGATCGTTTGCGCCACTGGTATGGCAAGTGTTCGCGTATCTCCCAGATTACTCGACTTGATAACCAGTTGCAACTGGTTTAGAAAAGCCAGACAATCTACCTGATCCTGTAAGGCAAAACTCATCAGAGCTCCGGAACGTTTGAAAAGTTGAGTAGCCAGCTTATTCTGAGGATGAGTGCTCAAACCTGGATAATATACTTTATCAATCAGTGGCTGGCTTTGCAGGTATTCAGCCAAAGCCAGCGCATTATTACAAGCTCGCTCCATTCGTAAAGCCAGCGTTTCAGAGCCAACTGAGAGATGGTGAGCGGCTTCAGGTGATAAGGTTCCTCCACTGTCACGCAGTCCCCTTTTTCTGATTTGTGTAATGCCTACTAGTTCTGGCTTTATCTGTTCCCGTAAAACTGGCGCAATGTTCGGAAAGCTAGCCCAGTGGTAAAGTCCTGTGTCAGTGACACTGCCACCCAATGCATTTCCATGTCCACCAATGTATTTAGTCAGCGAGTGAATAATCAGACTTGCCTGTACTGCTTTGGGAGAAAACAGATAGGGAGAAGCCATTGTATTATCCACTACATAAACCAGTCCCTTTTCCTGGCAAAACATCCCAATCATTGCCAGATCAGCTATTTGTGTAGCAGGGTTGGCAATGGTTTCTACAAAAACCATTCGGGTGTTTGGCTGGTAGGCATCCTTAATCTGCTCTCCATCAGTAGCATCTACAAAACTGATCTGCAGGCCCATACCCATAAGGGTTTGCATCAGGCTACGGGTATTGCCAAATAAATACGAACTGGCAATTATATGGTCTCCTGCTTTCAGTAAAGCAAGCAATGTAGCAGATACAGCAGCCATACCTGTAGCAAATGCAACTGTGGCTAGACCCTGCTCCATTTGTGTGATTTTGTGCTCCAGAGCGCTAACCGTTGGATTTCCTTGCCGTGAATAAGCATATCCTTTTGCCTTATTCTGAAATACATTTACTAAGTCCTCTACCTGTTCATATCCCCAGGTAACGGCATTGTGTACTGGCTGGTGTAAGGCTCCAAATTCAGGTTTTGCTAACCGATCCGAATGTAGTGTACGGGTAGTAAACCCTTTTTGACTGTTCATAGTGTATTGAAATAATAGAGATATAGAATAAAATCCAGATCGGCCATTGGCTATGAGGCCTGGAGAAGACGATCTTTTAACTTTTGCTGGAAATTCCGGATGGTTCCATCCTTGTCTGTAGTAAGCTGATCCAGTAGTTGTTTATTCAAGCCTGGCGGATTGAATACAGATCCCCAGATTCCCATTTCCATTATAATCGGAACCAGTGCAATCCCTTTTTCCGTGAGGTTGTAAAGCAGTTTAGATTTTTTGTCAGGAGACACCTTTTTGGTGACAAAACCATACTGCTCCAGCGTAGTAAGCCGGTCTGCGAGAATATTTGTTGCAATTTTTTCTTCGGAGGCTAGAAATTCTCCATAGGTCGACTTATCACTAATGACCATGTCTCTCAGAATCAAGAGTGTCCATTTATCACCTAAAAAATCCAGTGTGTAACTCACCGGACATCCTGAACGGGTTTTTATCTCTTTCATAAAAATAGTTGTGAAAATACTTGCAATTTGCAAGTGGAAAGATTTATCTTTGCTAACTTGCAAATTGCAAGTAAAATTATAAAATAGTTAGTAACTCACCAAATGTATGTCACTTGTAAAAGCATTTCAATGGCGTTATGCCACCAAGAAGTATGATACTTCCAGAAAAATAAGCCCTGAACAGTTTGACGATCTGCTCACTACCTTACAATTGTCACCATCATCTTACGGATTGCAGCCGTATACTTTTTTCATTCTGCAAGACCCCTCCATTCTCGAACAAATCAGCAGAGCTGCTTTTGGTCAACCACAAATCACAACGGGGGCCTATGTACTGGCCGTTACTGTCCAGACTGACATTGATGAAAATACAGTGAAAAAGTATATTGACAAAGCCGCTAGTGTACGAAATATCGCTCGTAAAAACCTTGAAGCAAGAGAAGCTTTTGTGAATTCCAAACTCAGCTTATTATCTGCAGAGCAAAAAATTGAATGGGCTGAAAAACAAGCGTTTCTGGCTGTTGGCGTATTGGTTAGTGCAGCTGCAGAAGCAGGTATTGATGCTTCGCCTATGGAAGGATTTGACCGTGTTCAGGTCGACGAGATTTTGGGACTTAAAGAAAAAAATCTGAAAACCACCTTACTTTTTGCGCTGGGCTACCGCTCTGCAGAAGATGAGTTTGCGACGATTCCCAAAGTTCGCAAAACCAAAGAGGAGTTATTTATAACCATCTGATTTCAAATCTCTGATCTAAAAATTATCTGAATAGCTAATTATGAGCCAGACAAAACACATTATACTGGCAGAAGTATCGGTATTACCCGGTTACCTGCCAGAAGTGAAAGCACTTGCAGCCGCTACCTTACTGCCCACATTGAAAGAACCTGGATGTGAAGCCTTTTATCAAACCTCAAAAGCAGATGATCCTACTACTCTTATCTTCTTTGAAGTATTTGCTTCGCGGGAAGCTTTTGATATACATATGAATGCCTCCTATACCAAAGAGTTCTTTGCAGGACTACAAGGAAAGCTGGCAGGAAAACCCGTTAGTAGAACTTTACAGGAACTATAAACATACAATCACCATCTACCTTTTCTAATTCCAAATTAGTATCTGCTGGATGATGGCAGTTCAGTAGTTCTATGCCTTACTACATAGCAGGCGTACAACTCTTACTTATACAATTACCTATTACTCAATTTAACTATAACACAAAATGAATATTACAAATAAAACTATTCTGGTTACAGGTGGCGGTTCTGGTATTGGATACGAAATTGCCAAACTATTAAAACAACAAGGCAATACCGTTATTATTGCAGGTCGTAATGCAGACAAAATCAAAAAGGCCGGTGAAAAGCTGGGTATAACAGCCATTGCCTGTGATGTCACTCGTGAGGCTGATATTGAAAAGCTGGTTACCAGAATTCAGCAGGAATATCCTGCACTCAGTGTACTGGTTAATAATGCCGGTGTGGCAAATCTTTATAAACTTGGTGAACAGGCAGGTGCCTTCCAAAAGGCAAAGCAGGAATTTGAGGTAAATTATTTTGCTCCACTTTTGCTGACTGAAAAGCTGCTCCCTGTTTTAAGCCAACAACCCGAAGCCGCCATTGTAAATATTACGTCCAATGTAACCTTCCATCCATTGATACTTTTGCCTACTTATTCGGATGCAAAAGCTGCATTGCATTCTCATACAGTAGCGTTGAGACAT
Source organism: Xanthocytophaga agilis (assembly GCF_030068605.1). Classification (NCBI taxonomy): domain Bacteria; kingdom Pseudomonadati; phylum Bacteroidota; class Cytophagia; order Cytophagales; family Rhodocytophagaceae; genus Xanthocytophaga; species Xanthocytophaga agilis. Next base: position 7,618 of record NZ_JASJOU010000020.1, on the reverse strand, counting down.
ACGTTAGGCAAGAATAGTTCGATAAAGGTGTTTGAAGTAATGCCTTCTCTGGTCAATACAGAAGCTACCAAGGATATGGGAGGTTCCAATGGTATGCACCCACAAGTAGTGGCCGAAGCTCTACTGAAGGGTATGCAGACAGATCAATACGAGATTTATGTAGGAGCTACTGCTCAACAGCGCGCTGATTATTTCGCCAACCCGGTAGCAGCCATTGAAAACTTCAATGCAGGGTTATAATAAATTACCAGATAATTTGATGTACGGAGAAAAGACTTCAAACTCTTTTTTCAGTTCATCAAATTATCTGGCACAAAGCTTCCAAAATTCCAGGCATTAAGCACTGGATTTACCTACTCCACTTTTCCCCACGTTCTATTCGTATATATTTTTTCATACTTAGCTGGATAATACCTGTAGCCAGCATATCTCTGCATATCCCGGAAGAAATAACTTTATTCGTGCCAATCCCTGTTGGTGAAAGAAATAGCCTTTGTATAAGTCTATTTATGTAGAGCAAGGAGTACCGCTTATAGATGAGACTTCTGTTCCGGTACGATTATTTAAGCTATTCATACATAAGCTATAAAGCTTGCCTGGATTTTTTCTAGGTAAACTTTAGTTGATCATAGCTTTCAATGGCATTTGTATATACCTAAACAGGCTTTTGCCTTTACATGTTTCATTGAGAGCAGACACTAGTACATAGAAAGATTTGGGTATGCAAGCTTGATGAGCTTATTACGGTAAAAACGTAAAGACAATTTCTTTAATTTATCAACTTCAACCAGAATTAGTATGTATCATCACATCAAAAAATTAATGTATACCGTTAGAGTTGGTACACCAGATCCACGGTTTGGCAACATGTTACTAGAGCAGTTCGGTGGCGCTAATGGCGAACTTGCAGCTGCTATGCAGTATTCGATTCAAGGTATCAATTGCGAAGATTCCGGGCTCAAAGACTTACTGATGGATATTGGTACAGAGGAATTGAGTCACCTGGAAATTATTGGCACTTTGGCTCGTATGCATCTAAAGCCAACTAAAACGTTACGTCAGGCCGCAGAAGCTGATCCACTTATTGCCATTGCAGGTGGAGGTGGTGTAAACCTGTATAATTCGCAGGGAAGCGCATGGACAGCCGACTATTTAAAAATTACGGGTGAGCCTGATGTAGATCTGCGAAGCAATATCGCAGCTGAAGCACGCGCTAAAATCGTCTATGAGCGGTTGATTAACTTTTGTGATGATGCTGGTTCCAAAGATGCGTTGCAGTTTTTAATGACACGAGAGATTACGCACCTGAAAGCTTTTATGACTGCATTGGATAGTATGGGAAAAGATCCTCTTTCAATAGGACAGATTCCTCCTACATCGGGTATTGTAGAACAGTTTTACAACGATTCAACAGGTGAAAGTGAGTATGGAGATAAGGATATGCGGGGACCTTGGAATCAAGGACCAGATATTAAGTATGTGGAAGCTCCTGCCAAAATGGAAGCACAGGTGACACAACAACAAATTATTTCAGAGATAAACAAGGCCAGCCGATAAGTAGGATACTATTCTGAAAATAAACGAGTAGGCTCAATGCCTGAATACCAGCAAACCTTAGTAAGACTAAGGTTTGCTGCTTTTTAGCTGAACCAGCTGAAAAATGAGCAAAATCGCAACAGATGTGTTTTTCCTTCTTCAGTAACTTTATTATTATCTGCCTACTGGTTTATTAACTGCCAAAATTCCCTTTCCTTTTCGTTATGCCAATACTAAAGCAGGTGGAAAAATATTCCCTGTATTACCAGAATTTACCACAATAAGGTTGCCTATGCCAGATACTTTGAGTTTTATATCATATAGAGGTATCTTCAATTTTCTGGATAATGGCATTAGACTAAAAGTCTTATCCTGACCATAACTTTTTCACTTTTGAATGTTTTAGGGAAAAATCTCTTTTCTGCTCCTGTATTTCTTCGCTAATCTTTTACAAGATTGGCTTTCGCATTTTCCGGTTTAAAGATAAGGCTTACACTTTGGATCAATGATAGACTATTCACAGACTAATTATCCCATCAGACAAATATGACAGAAAGAGAGTAAGGAAAGATAGTTTATCTGGTTTCTATCCTGTGTACTAGTTTCCTGACAGCCTCTTTATGTCCTCCGAAGATATTTTCTTTCCTGAAAACCGTTATCATACTATCTGGCTCTACTCCACCAACCTCATAGTATTTTCCATTGGGAGTCAGTAAGCGTTGATTGGACAGGGTTGCATAAAAGTTACCAATAGATTTGCCTAACATACTTGATAAGATTCCTAAGGTATGTGTGCCGACAAGCTTTACATTTGAGTTGGCCTTCATCGTCATGGCAAAACCTTCGGCTGCACTGCGACTAATATCCGTCATCAAAACATATACAGGTTTTGTGTAAGCGATTTTACTTACAGGCTGTATATATACCTTTGATTCATCATGAAATTTCCCATTGGTATATACTTGACTGGTGTATACAAGCGTAGGTTTGTCTGTAAAGTAACTTGCCAGGGCCAGCATAGCCGCATCAAAACCGCCAAAGTTGAAACTCACATCTACAATAATCGCTTCTTTATCTTTGAATGAGCCAATGATTTGTTCCATATGGTAAGCGAGCGAATCTATCTGCTGCTTTCGGGTTGTGCCTTTTGAGGCAAAATCAGTAAAGGAATAAATACTCAGGTAGCCAATCGTATTTGTGAGATTACCCCATTCCAATTGTCCATTGGCTACCTTATGTCCTTTTCCTGCTAATAAACTATCTGAAATATTTTTGTAGTTTGTTGTAAAAAACAGATTGAAATAGTCATCCAGTTTCTGAATCTCAGATTGACTTCTGAAAGCCTCGGCCACAATTTCGGCTGAGGGGGTTATTCTGTATTGCAAAGTTTGTCCGTTCTCCGCAATAATTTTTGTATGCTGGTCTTTGGTACGGGTAACAATCTGTCCGAAAAACTGAAATAACTCACTCTCAGTAGTACTATCAGATATTTTACTTTCAAATTCAGTTTTAATGTATTGCCAGTTCACATTTCTTTCTTTACTAAAGGCATAGTTCTCTTCATAGGTTTCAATAAAAAGATTGAATAATTGCTTTGGAGATAACTTTTGCATCTTAGAAAAGCTGATATGATTTTGGGGAAGTCTATCTATTCTGACATAGTCATGCTTGATTTGAATAGTTGTTGTTTTATCTCCAAAGTCGGTCTTGTAAATATGGAGAGTATCCTTTTGTAAGCTGAACCGAGCCTCATTGTTTAACAGACCTTCCAGATAATCATTTTTTTCTTTGTAACAGAAGTTGGTAGTATAGCTGTAAAGAAGAATACTATCATGTCTTGCCTCCAGAATATACCCATTTCCAATAGATTTCCAGTACCCTCTGATCGCAGGATTAACAATACTGCCTTCTCTTAAAAAAGAAACTTCCTGCCTTGTTACTATTTTGTTTGGGGCCTTTGTTGTAGTGCAATTAGTCCAAATGAGTATAACAGCAGACACAAAAAATAAATATACTGCTCGAATTGTAGATTTGATCAGCATTGGGATAGTGAGGAGGAGGTGATTTTACTAGCTAAAACAATCTGTCGACATGAAAATAGTGCTTTTAACAATGAATATTCTTTGATACTCAAGAATTTAACAATTATTAAGAATAATTAACAATTGCCTTGCAAATCTTATGATTTCAGATCTTTCAGTTTTATAGAATCTTCGAGAATAGTAATGACATAGTATGCATAAAAGCTATATACGTTTCTGCTATATAGGTGACCTGGACTCCTCCTATAAGATGCCACCAGATAGTCGCACGCCACAGCGGATCTCTACTATGTTAGATATAATCAGCGAGGTGCTGGGCTATGCAGCTAATGTAAAAATTGCCGGACATAACCAGTTTGATAACAAAGGCTGTCCGAGTTTTTTTGTCCCAACATGGCTCAAGCAGCTAGGCATTCCCGAACATACCATCGAGTGGCGTGATCCCTTTGGCTATGAACGCTATTTTGAACAAGCCTGGAAGAAGTAAAAAGACAGATCAGTCTCAAACTGGCTGACCTGTTGTATAATGTAGGTCTATTACAATGAGACTGATTGGGATCACTTATCTCTGCCTTATCTTCTGCCAATCCGTAGGAGTGATATTTTGTATACCATTAGTATTGTCACGAGTATACGTTGTCGCATCAATTACATAATAGCCTGGCTGGAAGCAAACTTCATTTATCACACTATTATAGATATCTTTTACCAGTATAGACATTACTTCTTTTGTGTTCTCATTTTTAAACTCAAACAGAAGTGTAAACGAAAATCCTTTATTTCTGAAAACCAGAGACTGAAGATCTTCAGTTAGAAGAAAAGTATACAGATCTTTTATTGAGATGTGTATTTTTGGATTGTTGGGATCTGGTATCTTTAGTACTGTATCGCTGGCATGTTGGTAAGCCTTTTTTTCCAAATAATCAGCAAGTTGGCGATAGTCGGTAAGCGTTCGGGATAATTGCGTATCGGCTCTAAGGCTTCTCATGTAGTCGTCCAGAAAATCATTCCCGAATTCCTCGTTATAAATCCCGGATCGTATAGTTTTTGTTGAATCACTCTCCTCAAAATTATATACCTTAAGAGAGTATCCTTTCGTACTAGGAATAGGATGGTTGATATGCACGCCTATGCTCTTTGCGATAGTGAGATTAGTAGCATCATCTGCCCGTTTTTTATATTTTTCTTCTATGGGGACTGTAAAAAAGAAGATCACCTCTCCCCGAGAATCACAAAATTGTTTAATTATCAGAGAATGTGGAGGCCCAGGCTGACCCATACTGGATGTAACCCAGGAAAGAGATAGGAGTAACACCAATCCTACCAAAAGCAAAAATCTATGAAAAAACATACCGTTCTCTAATTAAAACAAGCATAGTGTCTTGCTGTTTCGTTCTTATAGACTAAATACATGAGCCTGTAGAGTGCAATAAAGTGAATTAAAACCGGAAGAACCAGAAAGGCCCTGAATAACAAGACACTTAGGCAAATACAGTCCCTTATCTACTGGAAACGAGCCCAGCTATTGAACAGCTATAAGAAAACATCATATGCTATAGTAAGTAAAAGTTCAGTGCAAACGTGTATCTCAAAGGAGTAAACTTTTCTGTCTGTCAATCTGAACAAAATAGTACAACTTTGCTAAAGTTTTTTAAACAAAACAATAAAAATCTGGTTATAGCTGTGTCCTGATTAGTATCTACACAAAACATGGGTAGGAAGTCGGATAATGAGAAACTGTTTACACTAAAGTGTGTATCTTCGAAGCAAATTACACCAACTTTTGATTTTACCTATGAACTTTGATCGCTTGGAAGAGCACGCCCTACAGGAAATACAACGATATCAGAAAGCACTGGAACTTGCTGGGGTAGGCATGTGGGAGGTTGACACTATAGAACAAAAAGTTTACCTGGATAAACGAAGCAAAGAATGCTATGGTTTTTCAGAAGATGAGCAGGTTTCCTACCACAATCTACTCAAATACATCCATCCTGGTGATTTGGAAAGAGTAACAGAGGCTATTTCCCAGGCAAACCAAACAACACAGACCCATCTGCTGGATATGCATTTCCGTACCCTATCCTATACGAATACGTTACGCTGGGTTCATGTTAAGGGAAACGTGTATGCCGGAGATCTGGTGGAAGGCTCTCGTTTTGGAGGAATTGTAACCGATGTAAGCGAGCAGATTGAGCTTCGGGAGCAATTTACGAAACAAGGACTACGGGCTGAACAAGCACTGGAAGGCGCATCTGCAGGTTGGTTTACTCTTGAAAGAAATAGCGATAAGATAGACTATTCTGCTACCATAGCCAGAATCATGACAGGTTCTGAGCAAATTGTCAGTCGTAGTACGCTCATTGAGCACATTCATCCCGAGGACCTGTCTTTGTGGAACCTAGCCTACGAACAGGCGGCTATTACCGGAAAGCTACACTACCAGATTCGGTTTGTCTGGGATGATGGCTCTGTACACTGGATACGGGTAATGGGCACCTATGGCTATGACGAGGAAGGTGAACCGTATCTGTTTTCCGGTATTGCCCAGGAAACTACCCAGGAAGTAGAATCCCGGCTTGAGCTTAAAGTAAGCGAGGAACGATTCCGCAGTGTGGTAGAACAAGCTCCGATGGGAATAGGCTTGCTAAGAGGCAGAGAGATGCGGATTGAAATAGTGAATGACAAGTTAGTTGAACTGTGGGGGAAAGACGACTCTATTCTGGGAATGCCTTTGCAACAGGCTTTACCTGAACTTGAAGGACAAGCCTTCATGACTTTGCTCGAGCAAGTGTATGATACAGGTAAACCCGTTACAGGGAGAGGCATAGCCGCAAACCTGCAACGCAATGGCCGGCTGGAAGAGGCTTATTTTGATTTTGCATATACCCCTTTACGCCATGCAGACGGAACTATTTCCGGTGTGATGGTACTTGGAACAGAAGTCACTACTCAGGTTTTGTCTCAAAAAGCTATTGAGGCCAGTGAAGCTAAATTTCGTTCTCTTATAGAAGAAACTCCTTTTGCCACTGCCTTGTACCGGGGTGAAGAACTAATTATCGATGTTGCCAATCCTGCTATGATTAAATTATGGGGCAAAGATGAAAGTGTACATGGGAGGCGATTGGCAGATGCCTTACCCGAACTGGAGTCACAACCCTTTCTGGATATATTGGCTCAGATTTATAAGACAGGTCAGGTGTATCATGCCCGGGAGATGCGAGCAGATCTTGTAGTAAGAGGCAAATTGGACAGTTTCTACTTCAATTTTATCTATAAGCCACTGAGAGATGAAAAGGGGCAGGTTTATGCCATATTGAATATGGCCATAGATGTGACCAATGAAGTATTGTACCGCAAAAATCTGGAAGAAAGTGAGCTCTTCAGCAAAAGTATTATTTTCAACTCACCGGTAGCCAAAATGGTTGTGACAGGCAAGCAAATGATCATTCATACTGTCAATGAAAATATGCTTCAGATGATAGGACGGGATGAGTCTATTATTGGTCAGCCATTTATGGACGTAATGCAGGAACTGGAGGATACCCCCTTATTCAACAGGCTCCAGCATGTATATACCACAGGACAAACGTTTCATGAGCCGGAAGAACGGTTTGACCTGCTACGGTTCGCAAAGCCTTATACAGGCTATTACAATTACACGTATAAGGCGCTTACCAACACAAATGGCCAGATTTATGGAGTGATCATTGCTGCTACAGAGGTAACCAATCTAGTACTTGCCCGCAAAAAAGTAGAAGAAGCAGAAGCCATGATGCGGGGAGCCATTGAATTGGCACAACTGGGAACCTGGACCTATGACCCTGCTACCAACCGCACCACCTATTCAGATCGGCTCAGAGAATGGTTTGGTATCTTGCCTGAAGAAGAGGATCTGGACGATGTATATCCGGTATTATCCAACGCAGATCAGGAGCGTATCCGTACGGCTATGTCCTGGGCTCTCAATCCCGAATCGGGGGGTATTTACAATGAAGAATATGCAATAACCAACCGAACCACTGGCCAGAAATATATTA